>JAYRHO010000289.1:0-2474 GCA_041907245.1 Saccharospirillaceae bacterium | reverse complement strand
TACTTCACAATTTATCGGGGGTGGATTTGGGCATTATGCGCGTATCTATTTATGAGCTGATTCCTTTCCGCATCTACGGCACAGTAGGCACGACCGTCAGTGCGCCCTTGGCGTTGGAATCGCAAATCGACCGAAGTCTGCCTGCGCTGGTGGTAGAAAATCAGCAATACGCCACGCGCTCGGCCTTTAATGCCACCCCTGGCCTTGATTTATGGCTGTCCAGCGATGCGCAAATTCGTGTGACCAGCCTCTTTAGCTTTATTCCTGACCTTGTACAATTGGGCGCAGAATTTAAGCTGCATGTGCTGGACAACAAAATGCCATACCGCTTAGAAGAAGGCTTGCGCGCAAATAACACAGGCTATGAGCTGTTCCGCCAAGAACGCTTGGATAACGAGCTGAAATCGGGGCATGGCTATGTGCAATCTTATTTGCGAGTGCTGGGCATTGCCGTGGATGCGTTTGGTGAAAAAGGCCGCATCGCTTGGCAAGGCCACAGCCAGCAGGATAATTTAATCCTCAAAGAAACAGTGACTCCTCTTGCACTTTAAAACCTTCCTCAAATACCTGTTGGTCTGCCTTGGCGTTGTCGCCTTGGCAGGTTTCTTTGGCGCGTGGTGGCTGTGGATAAATCTTCCGACCACGCCGCCGCAAAGCATCGAACGCTTGCCTGCTACTGAGGCCATCAGTGGCCAATGTTTGCAGCAAAACCCACAAATTGCTTATGCCGTCAGCGCACGGGTGATGACGCGTACCGAAACCCAAGTGCTGTATCAGTCCTTGCTGAATTTCAACGTGCAAATGGCCGCACGCGGTGAACATGCCCTCGCAGGGCTGGCGACGCAAATCAGCATCAAAGAAAACCAGCAGGCTGCCACGCAGGGGCAGGATGTGCGCTTTTTGGCCAAAGCCTCGGGTGCGGATTTCTTGGTTTTTGATGCCTTTAATTCGTTGGGCTTGCCTGCCAAGCATCCCATGAGCGTGCTGTCGCAAGTCTTAAAAAACGTATCGCTGGGCAGCAGCGCCGAGGTCTACCGTTTTGCTTACGACGAAATGCAGCGCATTTATCGTTATCAGCATAAAGACGCCAGCTGGATGCGTACCGTTTCCGCCCCAGGGCAGATGAAAAACCAAGTGGTCCAGCCCATTTGGCAGGTGGAAGTAGACGGCTGCTTGCCCAAAACGCTGTTGGCCGAAGAAGAGCAGATGCTAAAAATCGGTGATGACCGCGCTTTTTTCCGCGTGCGTATTGAAGCCACCCGCATCGATAATTTTATGGATTTATCCACGCTGGATTTCCCCATTGATGCCAATGCCCAAAATACGTGGCAGACGCTGGAGCTGAGTTTAAACACGGCCAAGCCCGTGCAAAATAACCAAGAAGCTTGGGCGGCATTTAATGATTTTGCTGAAAAAAGAAACGTACAAGCCCTGATGCAAGCCAGCACTTATGTGGTGGAGCAAGTGCCTGTTACGGAACTAGCCAAAACCCTGCAAGTCAGTGTGCAAGACAGCGCCAATCGCGATTTGATTTTTGGTTTGGGCTTATTAAAAACGCCTGAGTCGGCGCACTATTTGGCGGAGCTGATGCAGGCTTTGCCATCGGGCAGTGCGCAGGTAGAAATTCATAAAGTGCGCGCCATGGTGGCGCTTGCTGGGCACAATCAAGCCGCAGGGCAGGCTTATCCAGCCTTGGCGCAGCTGGCCGAAAACACCAAAGAAAGCGCCAACATCCGCCACAATGCTTTTATCAATATGGGCAGCACTTTAAAGCACCAAAGTGAGCGCGGCGAAGATACGCGCAGCCTTGCGGCGGATTTAAACGCAAAAATTCAAACGCAATTACCGCAAGATGCCTCGGCGGCGCTTTTTGCCGCGTCCAATTTAGGCGTGGCGCAGGTAACGCCCGAAATCACTCAAGCAGCGCTAGCCAAGCTTGATAGCCAGAACCCGAAAGAGCGTTTGGCGGCGGCCATGCTGCTCAGCCAAGATGCGCACAACTACGATTTGTTGCACGCCAAGATGCAGAACGAAAACTCGCCTATGGTCAAACAAGCCATAGTCGATGGCTTGCTGCAAACCCCCATCTCGGACGCACAAAAACAAGCCCTGCAATAAACCGACGGCTCTTTGGCTTATGAGGGCAATGAGCCTCACTCATTATCATTATGATGCTATCTCAAGTGCCAGAGGCGCGACTTTAGGGTAGAATGCGGCGCTTTCTAATTCCCTGCTTGCAACCGAATCCCTAAAGGAGCGCCGCATGTTTAGCCGCAAAACCAAACTCGCCAGTTACGATCCCGCTTTGTGGGCTGCTATCGAAGGCGAAACCGCTCGCCAAGAGCACCACATCGAACTGATCGCCTCTGAAAACTACACCAGTCCTTGTGTCATGGAAGCGCAAGGTACTCAGCTCACCAACAAGTACGCCGAAGGCTACCCAGGTAAGCGTTACTACGGTGGTTGTGAGCATG
>JAYRHO010000288.1:0-7127 GCA_041907245.1 Saccharospirillaceae bacterium | reverse complement strand
GTCAACGATCTGGTCATGATTTTTGCTTTTGCGCCCATTGCTGCGTTGCTTTTGGGCGTCAATGCCATTGAAGTACCTTGGCAAACTTTGCTGTTGTCGGTGCTGCTTTATGTGCTGTTGCCACTTGTCGCTGGGGTGCTTACACGGCGAGCGTTACAGCAGAAGGAAGCCAGCGCCATTGCCCAGTGGCTGAGCAAGCTTAAGCCTTGGTCGATACTGGGGTTGCTGACCACGGTAGTTATATTGTTTGGCTTGCAAGCGCCGATGATCCTAGCCAAGCCCACCGCCATAGTGCTGATTGCCATTCCGCTGATTATTCAAAGCTACGGCATTTTTGCCTTGACGTATTTTTGGGCAAAGAAGATGCAACTACCACATTGCATTGCCGCGCCTGCGGCCATGATAGGGACATCTAACTTCTTTGAGCTGGCGGTAGCGGTGGCGGTGTCCTTATTTGGCCTGCATTCAGGCGCTGCCTTGGCGACGGTCGTGGGGGTTTTGGTTGAGGTTCCGGTGATGCTGTCCTTGGTGTGGTTTGCCAATCGCACTCGGCAGCACTTCTTATATTTCCGATAATTGTTATTATCGGAAGTTGAATAACTGGCCGTTTTTAGCGCTGTTTTAACGAATTCATGCCTCTTTGACGTTTTATAGGCACTTTTCTTTACGACCTTTGTGCTATCTGGGCTGGCCTTCTGGCGTCAGGCTGGCATAATGTCGATTCTGTTTTGCCATGAGCCTGTTATGAACCTGTTTTTATTGTTGCCTGCTTTTATTCTGATTGCGCTGATTGTGGGCGTGACCTATTTCGTCACCAAGCTGCAAAGCTGGAAGGCCTTGCCCGTTCAGGAGCAAGCTGCGCAGGCTTGCCCGCATTGCCAGTCCAGCGAAGTTCAGGAGTCGGGTTTATGGGGTGCAAACAGCATGGAACGGGTGTTTCGCTGCGCCGCCTGCCAACAAAAGCGTTTCCGTAACGATTTGCCCGATTAAGGACCTTTTATGGCATTCACGCATTTCATTCGCACCGCACAGCGCACCTTGGTCGCGCTGTTGCTTGTTGTGCAAGTGGGATTTGTGAATGCCGAAGCCTTATGGATGGCGCTGGCTCATGTGCCACACCAGCATTTATTACAAACTCATACCACCAGTGACATACAGGCCACACCTAGCCAGTCGCAAGATGTCTTGCATCACTGCGATATTTGCCACGGTCACAACGCCCATTTTGCGGTTTTGCCCAGCATGGAGCAGACCGAAACCTTAGAGTTTCAAGCATTGCCTGCATTAAAACCGCTCTTGTCTTATACCTCATTAGGCCTCGAAAGCCTTTATCGCCCGCCTATTTTCTTGAGTTAAAACGGTTTTACCCACCTTTTTAAATATCGAGAACATCATGCAAAACAAATTATCGGAAATATGGCGCGCCGCTGTCGGACGGGGCGCGCTCCTAGCTTTGGCCTGTTCGCCAAGCCTCTCTTTGGCCAAAACCCTAACTTTACCCGAAGCCAGCCGCATGCTTTTGGCTCAGCATCCGCAACTACAAGAATATCGTGCGCGCCTTGACGCCCAGCAGGCGCAAACCGAGCTGGCCGCGCAGCGTCCTGCACTGAATCTAAGCCTCGACAGCAGTGAGATTGCAGGTACGGGCAGCTATCAGGGTGTGGACAGCGCGCAAACTACGCTGGCACTGTCTTCCATTTGGGAGCGCGGCAATCAACGCCAAACTCGGCAAGCCCTCGCCAGCACCCAAACTGAGCTGCTTTTGACACGGCAAGAACTCCAGCGCATGCAACTTTTAAGCGCCCTGACCTCAGGCTTTGTGCAAGCTCTGGCACAGCAGGAGCACTGTCGGCTGCAACAAGATACGCAGCAGCTTAAGCAGCAAAGCCTGAGGCTGGTGCAAGAGCGGGTGCGCAAAGCCGCCGCGCCTGAAGCCGAGCAGTGGCGTGCGCAGGTGGCTTGGTTGCAAGCCAAACAGGCTTATGCCGCCTGCCAGGCCGAGCTTGCTAGCCGCTACCAAAGCCTGGCCAGCCTAATGGGGCAAGAGCAGGTGAACTTTGATCAGCTGCAAGGCGAGCTGTACTCGCCTAAAGCCTTAGCCGAGCCGCAAGACACTAGCCACTCACCCATGCTGGCGCTCTTTGCCAAAGAACGTGCCGCCCAAGAAGCCGAACTGGCCAGCCTGCAAGCCCGCAGTCAAACGGATGTGCAGTGGCGGCTAGGCGTGACGCACTATGCGCAAAGCCAAGATGCCGCTTTAGGCTTGGGTGTCGAAATCCCGCTCTTTACCAGCCTGCGCAACAAGCCACAGCTCTACGGCGCACAGGCGCAACTTCAGGTGCTACAAGCCCAGGAACAGCAAGCAAGACAACAACTTTTAGCCGAGTTTGCGCAAGCCAAACGGATGCGCCAGCAAAGCCTGGCTCAAGCGCAAAGCTTAAGTCACGACATTATTCCCTTGCTTGAGCGTGCTTACCTACAAGCACAAAGCGCCTATCAGCAAGGCCGTTACAGCTACAGCGAATGGGTCAATGCTGGGCAAGAATTACTGAACGCCAAAGCGCAGCTTATCGACGCATCCGCACAGGCTTGGTTGAGCTTAGTGGTCATTGAGCGTTTAACTTCCACGCCAAGTAAAGGGAATTAAAATGAGTATTTTCAATATGTTACGTTATTTATCTGTGGTATTACTTTATTCGGTTTGTGCCAGCCTTTGGGCGCATGGCGATCATGACGAGCCAGCCCAAGAAAGCCAAAAAGCGCACGCAAGCCACCTAAGTGCCGACATCGCCAAGGAAGCGGGCATTGTTGTGGCCAAGGTCTCAGGCGGCAATATCGAACGTCATATCCAGGTCTATGGCCGCTTGGTGACACCCCCTACTCATCAGGCGCAGGTGCGGGCGCGTTTTCCAGGCATCGTGGTTAGCCTTTACGCCACCACGGGCGACAAGGTGAAGGCGGGGCAAGTGCTGGCGGTGGTGGAATCCAACGAAAGCCTACGCCGCTACGAGGTGAAAGCGCCCATTACAGGCATGGTGCAAGAGCGCTTTATCAACCAAGGTGAAGTCAGCGGTGACGCCCCGCTCTTTACCCTGCTCAATCAGGACGAGCTTTGGGCCGAGCTGAACCTGTTTCCGCTTCAGCGCCGTGAAATCAAAGTGGGGCAAGCGGTCCACATTCGCCATAACGATCACGACCATAACAGTAAAATTCAAAGCATCACCCCTGCCCCCAATAACGCCGGGCGCGCCCTTCCCTATGTGGTGGCACGCGTGCCGCTTAAAAACGACCATCAGGATATGGCCGCAGGCGATAAGGTTTTGGCCGATATCGATGCCGAGCTGGTAAACGCCAAAGTACGCGTTGCTCTAAGCGCCATTGTCGAAATCGAAGGGCAAAAAGTGGTTTTTGTACACGAGCATAATAGCTACCAAGCCGTACCCATCACCCTTGGCGTGCAGGACGATCACTTTGCCGAGGTGTTAGCGGGCTTGGTCGGTGGTGAAGACTATGTGGTGCAAAACAGCTATCTGCTGAAAGCCGATCTGGGCAAATCTGAAGCCGAACACGAGCACTAGGAGGCATCATGCTAAACGTCATTATTCATGCCGCCATCAAGCAGCGGCTGTTGGTGCTGGCTTTAAGCCTCATGCTGGTGGGCGTTGGGCTGTGGAGCTACCAGCATTTGCCCATCGACGCCGTGCCCGATATCACCAACGTGCAAGTACAAATCAATACCGAAGCGCAGGGCTACTCGCCCTTGGAGGTGGAGCAGCGTATTACCTTTCCACTGGAAACGGCGCTCTATGGCCTGCCCAAACTGGACTACAGCCGCTCCATCTCGCGCTATGGCTTGTCGCAAATCACGGTGGTGTTTGAAGAAGGAACGGATCTTTACAGCGCCCGCAGCCTAATTAGCCAAACCTTGGCGGCAACGCGCTCGAAATTGCCCGAAGGCATCGAGCCTGAACTGGGGCCGCTGACATCAGGCTCTGGCTCCATCTTTACTTACAGCGTGGAAGCCGCCGTCGATGCCCGCCAAGCCAATGGCAAGCCTTACGATGCCATGGCACTGCGTGAGGTGCAGGATTGGATTATCAAACCGCAGCTGGCGCAGGTAAAAGGTGTGGTAGAGATCAACTCCATCGGCGGTTTTGATAAAGAGTTTCACGTTCTGCCCGACCCGCTCAAGCTGCTGCAATACGGCCTAAGCCTTGAGGACGTCAATCGCGCCCTGATTGCCAACAACAACAATCAAGGAGCGGGTTTTATCGAGCGCCAAGGCCAGCAAATTTTGGTGCGCAGCCCAGGGCAGCTGCAAAGCCTCAATGACATCGCTCAGGTAGTGGTCGGCGAAGTGAGGGGCGCACCCGTGCTGGTGAAGGACGTGGCCGAGGTGATGCTTGGCAAAGAGCTGCGCACTGGGGCGGCCACCCGCAATGGCCATGAAACGGTGCTGGGTACGGCGATGATGCTGGTGGGCGAAAACCCGCGCACCGTCGCCATTTCCTTGGCGCAAAAGCTTCAGGAGATCAATCCAACCCTACCCAAGGGCGTGAGCGCCGAAGTGGTCTACAACCGTACTACCTTGGTGGATAAAACCATTAAAACCGTGCAGCAAAACCTGCTCGAAGGCGCACTTTTAGTGATAGTGGTGCTGTTTTTCTTGCTGGGTAACCTTCGCGCCGCCTTGATTACCGCCGCCGTCATCCCGTTAAGCATGCTGGCCACGCTCTTTGGTATGTTAAAAACGGGGGTATCGGCCAACTTAATGAGCCTAGGCGCGCTGGATTTTGGTTTGATTGTCGATGGTGCGGTGATTATTGTCGAAAACGGCATTCGCCGTTTGGGTGAAGCGCAACGCCTGCAAACTCTGCCTCTCAAAGAGCGCCTTGAATTGGTGTACGAAGCGACCGCCGAAGTGATCCGCCCTAGCCTTTTTGGCGTGCTGATTATCACCTTGGTGTACGTGCCGATTTTTGCGCTCACAGGCGTAGAGGGCAAAATGTTTCACCCTATGGCCGCCACGGTGGTGATGGCGCTGCTTGCTGCCATGCTGCTGTCTTTAACCTTTGTACCTGCCATGGTCGCGCTTTTTATGACGGGTAAGGTGCAGGACAAAGAACCGCGCATCATGCAGGCCGCCAAAAGCCTCTATGAGCCTGTATTGCGTTTTTTCTTGCTCAAACGTGCTTGGGTGCTGGGTAGCGCTTCGGCCTTGGTGGCGCTGTGTTTGTGGCTTTTTACCACCCTAGGCTCGGAGTTTGTGCCGCAGCTTGATGAGGGCGATATTGCCTTGCATGCCATGCGCATCAATGGCACGAGCTTGGAGCAGTCGGTGCGCATGCAAGAGCAGCTTGAGCAGCACATTTTAAGCTTTCCTGAGGTGGACAAAGTCTTTGCGCAAATCGGTACGCCCGATGTCGCCACCGACCCCATGCCGCCGAACGTGGCCGATGTCTTTGTGATCTTAAAGCCTCATAGTGCTTGGCCTGATCCTAAGCGCAGCAAGGCAGACTTAGTGGAGGCCTTAGAGCATAAGCTGGAAGCACTGCCTGGCAATAACTACGAGTTCACCCAGCCGATTGAAATGCGCTTTAACGAGCTGATTTCAGGGGTGCGCTCCGATCTTGGCATCAAGCTTTATGGCGACGATTTAGCCGTACTTGAAACCCAAGCGCAAAAGGTGCTGCAAGTCCTAAACCAAGTGCCAGGAGTGGCCGATGCCAAAGCCGAGGTGTTAAGTGGCCAGCCGATGCTGGTGGTCAAACCCAAGCGTGTGGCTTTGGCGCAATACGGTGTGAGCCTAGAAACCGTGCAGGCCGCAGTGACCACGGCGATAGGCGGGCAACAGGTGGGCTTTATTTACCAAGGTGATCGCCGCTTCAATCTGGTGGTGCGCCTACCCGAGAGCTTGCGCAACAACCCGCAAAAGCTTGCGCAACTACCTGTACCTTTTGCCGAAGGCTATGTGCCGTTAAATGAGCTGGCGGAGTTGGTGATGGAGCCTGCGCCTAGCCAAGTGAACCGTGAAAACGGCAAGCGTTATATCACCATCACCGCCAACGTGCGCGAACGCAGCCTTGGGGATTTTGTGCAAGAGGTCAAAACCCAAGTGGCGACGCAAGTGCAGCTACCTGCTGGCTACTGGCTGGATTACGGCGGCACTTTCAAACAGCTGGAATCCGCCAGCGCACGCCTGGGTTGGATAGTCCCCATGACTTTAGTGCTGATTTTGGGCTTATTGGTGATGGCGTTTCAGTCCTTTAAAGATGCGCTCATTATCTTTACGGGCGTGCCCTTGGCCTTAACAGGCGGCGTGCTGATGCTGTGGCTGCGCGACATGCCGCTGTCCATTTCAGCGGGCGTGGGCTTTATCGCTCTGTCTGGCGTGGCGGTGCTAAACGGCTTAGTGATGCTGTCTTTTATGCGCAGCCTCAGCAACGAATACCCGCTAGAGCAAGCGGTGATCCAAGGCGCACTGACCCGCTTACGCCCCGTGCTGATGACGGCCTTGGTGGCGGGGTTGGGCTTTGTGCCTATGGCGCTGAATACGGGCGTGGGCGCGGAGGTACAGCGCCCTCTGGCCACCGTCGTGATAGGCGGCATTCTGTCTTCAACCCTGCTGACCTTGATTTTGTTGCCCGTGCTCTATTACTGGGCGCACAGCAAAGCACACAAGCTTGACTAAACAGGCTATCTCCAAGAGCTTGGGCTTTTTATACTGGGCTCTTGGCTTATTTAAGGAGTAGAAAATGAACGATTCTGTAAAAAACGATGATCAAAAATACTGCAAAGATTGCGGCCAGCTGATTCATGTGCGTGCTGAAATCTGTCCCAAATGTGGCGTGCGCCAAATGCCCGCACCCAGCCTGGTGGCCACGACTTCATCGGGTAAAAATCGCCTAGCCGCTGCACTTTTGGCGCTGTTTTTAGGTGGCTTTGGCGTGCACAAGTTTTACCTTGGGCGCATTGGTTGGGGCTTGGTTTATCTGCTCTTTTGCTGGACCTTTATCCCTTCTTTGGTAGCCTTTATCGAGTTCATCCTGCTCTTGGTGATGTCCGATGAAGAGTTTGCCCGCAAATACGGCTAAATCGAGATCAGTATGAGCCATCACCACCATCAT
>JAYRHO010000287.1:0-4230 GCA_041907245.1 Saccharospirillaceae bacterium | reverse complement strand
CCCTTGAGCGCGGCCATCGACCCCGCTTGGGAAGCGCGCTCCGACTGGGAAATCTTCAAAGGCATTGCCAAGAAGTTCTCTGAGCTTTCGGTTGGGCACTTGGGCGTGGAACAGGACTTGGTCACCATTCCCATGCAGCACGACAGTGTGGGCGAGCTGGCTCAGCCCTTTGGCGGCCTAGACTGGAAAACCACGGGCGAGCCTTTGGTTCCTGGCAAAAACGCTCCGAACATGGTGGTGGTCGAGCGCGATTACCCCAACACCTACAAGAAGTTCACTTCCTTAGGGCCACTGCTTAATACCCAAGGCAACGGCGGTAAAGGCATCAGCTGGAACACCGACGACGAAGTGGAATTTTTGGGCGACTTAAACCATCGCGTCCTCGATGAAGGCGTAAGCGAAGGCCGTCCACAAATGCTCTCTGCCATCGACGCCGCCGAGTGCGTGCTGTCCTTGGCTCCTGAAACCAACGGCCATGTGGCGGTAAAAGCTTGGGCCGCACTGAGCGAATTTACCGGCCGCGACCACAGCCATTTGGCGGTGGGCAAAGAGCACGAGTCCATTCGCTTCCGCGATATTCAGGCACAGCCGCGCAAGATTATTTCTTCGCCCACTTGGTCTGGCTTAGAAGACGAGCATGTGAGCTACAACGCAGGCTACACCAACGTCCATGAGCTGATTCCATGGCGCACCATCACCGGCCGTCAGCAGTTCTACCAAGATCACCCTTGGATGCAGGCATTCGGTGAGCAGCTGATGAGCTATCGCCCACCGGTGAGCACGCGCAGCATTGAAAAAGTGCAGGGCAAGATGAGCAACGGCAACCCCGAAATTGCGTTGAACTGGATTACCCCACACCAAAAATGGGGCATTCACAGCACCTACACCGACAACCTGCTGATGCTGACCTTAAGCCGTGGCGGCCCCATCGTGTGGATGAGCGAAGTGGATGCCAAGAAAGTCGGTATCGAAGACAACGACTGGGTGGAATGCTTTAACGCCAACGGCGCCTTGACCGCGCGTGCGGTGGTCAGCCAGC
Organism: Saccharospirillaceae bacterium; assembly: GCA_041907245.1. Classification (GTDB taxonomy): domain Bacteria; phylum Pseudomonadota; class Gammaproteobacteria; order Pseudomonadales; family Oceanobacteraceae; genus Venatoribacter. The sequence goes on along the minus strand of JAYRHO010000287.1, from coordinate 3,191 downwards.
GCGTGAAAGAAGGCATGATCATGATGTACCACGCACAGGAGCGCATCGTGAACGTCCCAGGCGCAGAAAGCACCAAAACCCGTGGTGGCCACCATAACTCGGTGACTCGTGTGGTGCTCAAACCCACGCACATGATCGGTGGTTACGCACAACAAGCCTACGGCTTTAACTACTACGGCACAGTGGGCTGTAACCGTGATGAGTTCGTGGTGGTGCGTAAGATGAACAAGGTGGATTGGCTGGAAGGCTCAGACACCGATGATTTACCCCAACCACTGCCACAAAACATTTAAGGAGTTGCCATGAAGATTCGTTCACAAGTAGCCATGGTGCTGAACCTTGATAAGTGCATTGGCTGCCACACTTGCTCTGTCACCTGTAAAAACGTGTGGACCAGCCGCGAAGGCATGGAATACGCGTGGTTTAACAACGTCGAAACCAAGCCTGGTATCGGCTACCCCAAAGAGTGGGAAAACCAAGAAAAATGGAAAGGCGGCTGGGTGCGCAACCCAGACGGCTCCATTCGCCCACGCCAAGGTGGCAAATTCCGCATTTTGGCGAATATTTTTGCCAACCCAGACCTGCCCGAAATCGACGACTACTACGAGCCGTTCGACTTCGACTACCAGCACTTGCACACCGCGCCTGAGCTGCCACACCAACCCGTGGCACGCCCACGCTCGGCCATTACGGGCAAGCGCATGGAAAAAATCGAATGGGGCCCCAACTGGGAAGAAATCCTAGGTACCGAGTTTGCCAAACGTCGTAAAGATAAAAACTTCGACGCGGTGCAAGCCGATATCTACGGCCAGTACGAAAACACCTTCATGATGTACTTGCCACGTCTGTGCGAGCACTGCCTAAACCCCGCTTGTGCGGCCTCTTGCCCATCGGGCGCGATTTATAAGCGCGAAGAAGACGGCATAGTACTGATTGACCAAGACAAGTGCCGTGGCTGGCGGATGTGCATCTCAGGCTGCCCGTACAAAAAGATTTACTACAACTGGAAAACAGGCAAATCGGAAAAATGCATCTTCTGCTACCCCCGTATCGAAGCGGGTATGCCCACCGTGTGCTCGGAAACCTGCGTAGGTCGTATTCGCTATTTGGGCGTGCTTTTGTACGACGCGGACAAAATCCACGAAGTGGCCAGCACCCCCAACGAGCATGACCTGTACCCCAAACAGCTGGCGATGTTCCTCGACCCGAACGACCCCGAGGTCATCAAGCAAGCCAAGCGCGACGGCATCCCCGATTCGGTGATGGACGCGGCGCGCCTGTCGCCTGTGTACAAGCTGGCGGTGGATTGGAAGCTGGCGCTGCCCTTGCACCCCGAATACCGCACCTTGCCGATGGTTTGGTACGTTCCGCCTTTAAGCCCCATCCAAAATGCGGCCGAAAGCGGCAAGGTCGGCATGAGCGGCGTGCTGCCTGATGTGGACAGCCTGCGTATTCCGCTGCGCTATTTGGCCAACCTCTTGACCGCAGGCGACGAAGCCCCAGTCAAGCTGGCGCTGAAACGCTTGCTGGCCATGCGCGTGTACAAGCGTGCGCAGCAGGTCGATGGCGTCGAGGATTTAACCGCACTGCAACAAGCGGGCTTAAGCAAAAAACAAGCGGAAGAAATGTATCGCTATTTGGCCATTGCCAACTACGAAGACCGCTTTGTTGTGCCTACAGCGCACCGTGAAGAAGCGATGGACGACGCCTTTGGCGAACGCAGCGGCTGTGGCTTTAGCTTTGGCAGCGGTTGCAGCAACGGCGATTCGGAAACCAACCTCTTTGGCGGCAAAAAGCAAAACAAACGCGACAACTTAAAAAGCGTACAGGTTTGGGAGCGCTAAATGGAAATTCTAAAAGTCATTTCATTGCTTTTAGATTACCCCACGGAGGCGGTGCAAGGGGCAAGCGCAGAGCTTGCCCAAGCCATCGCCGACACTCGGGTAATCAGCCCAGAGCAGCGTGCGCACTTAAAAACGCTGGTGGATGAAATCTGCACCCGCGATTTGATGGACGCGCAAGAAAACTACATCGAGCTGTTTAGCCGTGGTCGCTATTTGTCCTTGTTCTTGTTTGAACATGTGCATGGCGAATCACGCGATCGCGGTCAGGCCATGGTGGATTTGATGGCGCAATATCAAAGCGCAGGATTTGAAATTGATGGCAACGAATTGCCCGATTACATCCCGCTGTATTTGGAATACCTGGCAAGCTTAGAAGACAGCGAAGCGCGCAGTGGCTTGGCCGATATTGAGCACTTACTCGCACTCTTAGCCGCACGTTTGCAAGAGCGCAACAGTGCTTACGGTGCGTGCTTTAATGCCTTGCTGCAAATCATCGGCGTCGAGCCTGCGCAAGCCATCGAGCCGTTGCGTGAACAGGTCGCTAAAGAAAAGCCCGATACCACATTGGAAGCTTTGGATGCGGTGTGGGAAGAAGAAGCCGTGAACTTTATGCAAAACCAAGGGGATGAATCTTGCAGCGGACGTGTGGATCGCCCACGCAAAGCCAAAGAAGAAGTCGCCGTACCCATTCACTGGGTGGGTTTTAACCAAGCCAGCAATCCGTAGGAGAACACTATGTCTGGACTCAATTTTTTCTTATTCGGCGTGTATCCCTACATTGCCATTGCTATTTGTTTAGTAGGCAGCTGGGCGCGTTTTGATTTATCGCAATACACCTGGAAAACAGGCTCAAGCCAAATGCTTTCCAGCAAAAATATGCGCGTTGCCAGCAACCTGTTTCACGTTGGGATTTTATTTATCCTGGCGGGGCACTTTGTCGGTTTATTAACGCCTCATGCCATTTACGCAGCGGTCATCACTCAAGAAGCCAAACAGCTTTTGGCGATGATTTCAGGCGGATTTTTCGGCATTTTGTGTTTGATTGGTTTGGTGATGCTGATCGCTCGTCGCTTTGGCAACGATCGCGTCAGCGCCACCTCCAGCACCTCCGATAAAATGATTTTAATTGTGCTTTTAGTGCAATTATTACTGGGTCTAGGCACCATCGTTTCTTCGGCGCAACACATTGCCCACGATGGCCTTACACAAGCCTCCGAAATCATGGTGGCCTTGGGTGATTGGGCGCAAAACGTCGTGACTTTCCAAGCGGTGGATGCCGCGCGTGCGATGGAACCTGTGGGTGCGATTTATAAAACGCACGTACTCTTAGGTTTGACTTTGTTCGTG
>JAYRHO010000286.1:0-3324 GCA_041907245.1 Saccharospirillaceae bacterium | reverse complement strand
TAGCTAAATACTGAGCCGTTTAATACCGCTAAACGCCTCAGCCGCGTACTTGGCCGCCGTCTGGGCTTTTTTGCTGAGCTTTTTTATAAGCAGGGCGATTTTGCACGCGCGCAATAAAGGCGCGGGTGTTGGGCATATCGGGCAGCATTGGGATTTTCAGCAAGGCCAAGAGCGCAAAGGTCATCTGCACATCGGCAAAGCTAAATTCACCCGCAAAATAGTCCTGTTTGGCCAAGTGCTGCTCGATAAATTTTACCGCTTCTTTCAAACGCGGGCGCATAAACTGCGCAAAGACTTGCTTACCAATCGCGCCAGTGAGTGGGCGCACCAAGAAGGGTACGGGTTTTTCTCCCAGTTTTTGCATTACCAGAGTAAACACCAAATACGGCATCAACGAGCCTTCGGCATAATGCATCCAGTAGTTGTACTGAGTTTGCGCTGCCACCGACTGCGGTTTAAAGCGCTGCGGCGCATCAAATTTGGCCTGCAAATAATCCAAAATCACCGCCGACTCGGCAATGATTTGGCCGTCGTCTTCGATGATGGGCGCTTTGCCCAGCGGGTGAATTTTCTTTAAAGAATCGGGCGCGGCCAAATTGGGCAAGCGTTGATAATTAACCAGCTCGTAATTCTGTTCCAGCTCCTCTAAAGCCCAGAGAATGCGAAACGAACGCGAGTATTCCAAGTGATGAAGGCGAATCATTTTTTGTATTCAGGTAGAAAAGAGGCGGCTAGTGTAACGATAGATTTTACTGGAGACAAATCTCCACCCAAGTGCCGCCACCATAATGGACTTGCTAGGTTTGATATTGGCGAGCCGCTTCTTGCATACGATTGCTTAGCACATCCAGCGCTTCTGAGAACTCTTTGGCTTGTTGCGCGGTGCTGACGTTATTTCCTGCCATGTCGGATATTTTAGCAATGTCTTTGGCCAGCAAACTCATGACCGATTTTTGTTCTTCGGCGGCGTGCGCGATGCTGGCCACCATGCTCATGGAGTTATCCATGCTGCTGCGAATAGCGGCAAGCGACTCTGCCACTTGATTGACGCTATCCATACTGATGTTGGCTTGCTCTTTACTGTCGTGCATGGCGCTAACGGCTTTACTGGCATCGTTGCGAATGGCTGAAATCATTTCAGCAATTTCATCCGTGGCTTTGGCGGTGCGCTCGGCTAAGCCTCGCACTTCGTCGGCGACCACAGCAAAACCACGGCCATGTTCACCTGCGCGCGCCGCTTCAATGGCGGCATTTAAAGCCAGCAGATTGGTTTGATCGGCAATGGATTTAATTAAAGAAACGATTTGCTCAATACCCTCAGAGCGCTGCCCTAGAATTTCGATTTGGCCTGCGGTTGTTTCCATCGAATCGACCAGGTGGTGAATTTGCTCGCTGGCGGCTTGGCTTTCTTTTGAGGCTGCTTGAGCCTGAGTTCCTGCGTTTAGCACCATATCTTTGGTGCGAGAGGTTTGTTGGTAAACCTCGGCAATGGAATGAGACATTTCTTCTATGGCGGTTGCCGATGCCGTGGTGGCTTCGCTTTGCACTAAACTGGCATCGTAGACTTGATTGACGATTTGCTTAGAAGCAAAAGCCGATTGCGCCACCTTCACCGATATGTCTTCCACTCCCTTTATGGTGGCACGAACGGCACTGACGAAATCAAAAATACGATGGCTTAGCGTAGCCAATTCCTTATTGGCATCGACCTGTGTTGGGCGTTTGGTTTTTAAGCTGCCGTTGCTTAGCATGCTTCCCAACCAGTCGATGAGCGTTTTGGAGGCGCGATAATTGCGGATAAAAATCAAACCAATAATAAAAGGTAAAAGCAAAAGTGTTGCCCAAGCTAGGGTGGTGCTTGGCACGCCCATTACAACGGATAACGCAGGGGCAAGCGCCAGAAGTGTGATAGCGCTTGCTTGTATGCGATTAGATAGCAATAAGCGCCGCAAGGGCTGCTTCTTTACTATGCGCCCGTGGCTGAAATACAAGGATTTATCCCCTGCTTGAATGCGCTGTATGGCATCTTGTGCGGCCGCAATTTCTTCGGCATCGGGCTTAAAGCGTACCGATTGAAAGCCAATAATTTCACGATTGGGGCCGCGTACAGGTGAGACGTTGGCATCGACCCAGTAAAAACCGCCGTCTTTGCGCCAGTTCTTTAAAACACTGCGCCAAGTCCGACCTTGCTTTAAATCTTTCCATAAATCGGCAAAAGCCTCTTGAGGCACATCAGGGTGGCGCACAATGTTGTGCGCTTGGCCGATTAATTCTTCTCGGGAAAAACCGGAGATAGGAACAAAATTGTCGTTTACCTCAAGAATCACGCCTTTGGGGGTAGTGCGGGAATATAAAATTTCGTTTTCAGCAAAACTGTATTCGTGGTGGGTTGTAGGGCTGTTTTTTTTCATAAAGGTTTGCCTGCCTGATAAAGCTTGATATTGATACACCGAGACACAACAAAGCCTAGTACCTAGAACGGGTACATCAAGCCAAGTACCCATAATGGGTACGATGAAAAAAACAATTTCTTCACAAAGTTATTATGAGCTCGTGCAGTGGCTAAAGGCTGAGCGTATTCAGGCAGAGCTGACAATGCGAGAACTGGGAGCGCGTTTGGGCGCTCCGCATACTTTTGTGCAAAAAACAGAAACCATGGAACGGCGCTTGGATGTGGCTGAATATGTCGCTTATTGCCAAGCCTTAGGCGTAAATCCAGAGGACGGCATACGGCTTATTACCACTATTGATAAAGCGCTCTGGCCAGCCAAAGGTTAAAACTTTTTTACCTACCACTCCACAAGGCCAAGAGCGCTAAATGCCTGCCAGACACATAAAAACCAATATGCTAGAATCCGCCACTTTTAACAGGCAGCGAGCCGAGCATGTCCACTTTATTACGCCAACAAATCCAGCGCGGAGCCAGCCAGCTTGGCATAGAGCTAAGCGCTGCCCAGTTGGATGCGCTGTACGCCTATTTAGAGCTGCTGATCAAGTGGAACAAAGCCTACAACCTCACCGCCATCCGTGAGCCTGAGCGCATGGTTAGCCTGCATCTGCTCGATAGCCTCGCGGTTCACCCTTATGTGCAAAACGCACAGCGCATTATTGATGTCGGTACAGGGCCTGGGCTACCTGGTATTGTTTTGGCCATTATGAACCCCAGCAAAGACTTCACCTTGCTCGATAGCAATGGCAAGAAAACTCGGTTTTTATTTCAAGCAAAAACGGCCTTGAACTTGGCCAACGTCAGCATCATTAATGACCGCGTTGAGGCGTATCATCCCCCGCAGGCTTTCGATATTATTGTCAGCCGCGCCTTTG
>JAYRHO010000285.1:0-3253 GCA_041907245.1 Saccharospirillaceae bacterium | reverse complement strand
GTATAGCCCAGGTGTCGCCGAGCCAGTCAAAGAAATCGCCGCAGACCCCGAAAACGCCTACCGTTACACCGGTAAAGGCAACCTCGTGGCTGTTATTTCCGACGGTACTGCTATTTTAGGTTTGGGTGACTTAGGTCCCTTAGCCTCTAAGCCCGTTATGGAAGGCAAAAGCTTGTTGTTCAAGCGCTTTGCTGGTGTGAATGCCATCGATATTGAAGTGGAAGCAGAAAGCCCACAGGCTTTTATTGATACCGTGCGCCGTATCGCCGTTACCTTCGGCGGTATCAACCTTGAAGACATCAAAGCACCCGAATGCTTCGAGATTGAGCGTACTCTTATCGAGCAATGCGATATACCGGTTTTCCATGATGACCAACACGGTACAGCCATTGTTACAGTTGCAGGTGTGATGAACTCACTGGAGATCTTGGGCAAGAACATTGCCGAAGTGAAAATGTGTGTCATCGGCGCTGGCGCTGCTGCGATTTCATGCACCAAGCTGCTGATTCTGGCAGGCATGAAACCTGAAAATATTTTCATGTGTGACCGCAAGGGTGTGATCCACTCCAAGCGCACCGATCTGAACCAATACAAACAAGCCTTTGCGATTGATACCGACAAACGCACAGTCGAAGACGCCCTAAATGGCGCCGACATTCTGCTTGGTTTATCCGGCCCCAACATGATCACGGGTGAACAAATTAAAGGCATGGCCAAAAACCCCATTATTTTTGCCTGCGCCAACCCCATCCCTGAAATCATGCCTGAAGTGGTTGCCGAAGTTCGCCCCGATGCCATCATGGCCACGGGTCGCTCCGACTACCCCAATCAGGTCAACAACGTGCTGGGTTTCCCCTTTATTTTCCGTGGTGCTTTAGACGTGCGTGCGCGTCGCATTAATGAAGAAATGAAGCTGGCTGCCGCCAAAGCCTTAGCGGCTTTAGCCAAAGAACCCGTTACTCAGGAAGTATTGACCGCCTATGGCTTGAAAGAGCTGAAGTTTGGCCGTGAATACATCATTCCTAAAGCCGTTGATACCCGTTTGTTGAGCACGGTAGCTTCTGCTGTGGCTCAAGCAGCGATAGACACAGGCGTAGCGCGCAAGCCTTACCCTGCCAACTATCCGCTGACTTCTTTGGCTGACCTTTAAGCCACAAGCTTAAAGCCAAAACGACCGGCCCACAGGCCGGTTTTTTTATGCCATTAAAACCTAAACGCCCACAGCCATAACCGCATCGAAGCGCGGTGCTGTCGCACAACGCAAGAAGCAAAACCGACGCTTTTGTGAGCTGTCTTTTATCGCAAATTGGTTGAAAAATGAACAGCGAACTCATACATTGGTATGAGGGTCAGCGGGAGAAAACGTATGAACATAAACGGTATGGTAGACGCCTACATGTTTGTCCAATTTGCAGGTAAAAAAACGGCACATGCGCCTGTTTTCCGTGAAAATCCCGCTGTTACCCGTCCTACAGCCCCTGTCAAAAAAGACGACCCTGCGCCATCTACCACAGTAAAAACTTCCGACCTTGGCAAGGCCACCAGCAGCCTAGACGAAGTGAAAACCTCAGTGAAGGCTTTACAAGAAGTCAGCAAAATCAACAACGTTGCCGATGCCAAAAAAGCCGCTGCAGGCTTTGTTGCCGCCTTTAATAAGCAGCAAGCCATGGCGAGTAAAAACCTCAGCGACAAAAATCTTGCCAGTGCCGTGCAAGAGCCACAGCAGGCCATGCTAGAGAAATCCAGCAAAGAGCTCGACGCTCTTGGCATTAGCACGAAGGCCGATGGCTCTTTAGCTTTAGATGAGAGCAAATTGGAAGCCGCATTTAGCAGCAAAAAAGGCGATACCTTAATCAATCTAGGTCGAGTCGGTGCGGCTAGCGCGGAGATGGTACGCAGCCAAGAAAAAGGCCTGAAAGCCGCCGCCGCACCTGCTAGCAGCCCATCTTCAACAGCCAGCACTCAGGACAAGCGCCTGCAAGAACAGCAGGACGCCATCAAACAACTGCAAGCCATGAACTCAGGCAGCAGCGGTTCGGATACCTACAGGTCGATTTACCAGCTCTTTGGCTAGCTAAAACACCCGCGCGCCCGCAACAAAAGCCGCTTTCACTTCGCCTTGCAGGGTTTGCCCTGCCAGTGGGCTATTACGCCCTTTTGAAGCCAGCTCAGAACGGCGATAGCGGTGCACTGCGTCTGGCTGATAGAGCACAGCGTTGAACTCGTTGCCCACTTTTAGCCCATGCGTCATACCCAGCACTTGCGCAGGCAAGGCCGAAAGCGCAGTGAGCAGCGCCGCTAAATTCAGCTCGCCTTTGGCGACTAGGGTTAAGGCCATGGGCAGGAAGCCATCAAACATGCTCATGCCAGGCTGAGCGTCGGCAAAAGTGGCCTTTTTCGCGGCGACATCGTGCGGGCGATGGTTGGAGCTGATGGCCAGCTCTCCTGCGTTCACCGCTGCCAGCAAGGCTTGGCGATCCACTTCACTGCGCAGCACAGGGCGCACGTTAAATTGGCTATTAAAGCCTACGACATCTTCGTCGGTGTAAATCAGGTTCGCCAAAGGGGTGTCGGCGGTAACAGCAATACCGTCTTCGCGCGCGCGTTGCAGCAGTTGCAAGCTGCGGGCACAGCTGATTTGGCTGATGTGCGCCCGCACACCCGTTTGCTGAATCAGCAACAGCGCCTGCGACAAGGCGATGGTTTCAGCCGAGCGCGGCACGCCCGTTAAGCCTAAACGCGTAGCGACTTTGCCTTCGTGCATGCAGCCTGCGCCCGACAAGGAGGCATCGTCGGGGGCAATAAAAATCGGGATGCCGTAAGTGGCGGCGTATTCCATCACGCGGCGCAGCACATAGCTGTTTTTGAACGGCGCACGCGCATTCGACAGCGCCACACAGCCCGTTTCCATCAAACCCACCATGGAAGCTAACTGCTCACCCGCAAGCCCTTGGGTCAGTGCGCCCAAAGGCAAGACTTTGGCTTGGCCTGCTTTGGCGGCTTTTTCCACCCAAGCCTGTACCAAGGCGGCGTTATCAAGCACAGGACTGGCATCGGGCAGAGCGCAGACATGAGTAAAACCACCCTGCAAGGCCGCTTTGGCTTCACTGGGGATGTTGCCCGCACTGCCTAAATTTGCACCCAAATCAATCAGGCCAGGAAGCAGCCATTGGCCTTGAGCGTCGATGCGCTCGACCACATGGGCAGGAATGGCGGCGCCAATCGCGGCGATGCGGCCGTTCTCCACCAGCAG
>JAYRHO010000284.1:0-3342 GCA_041907245.1 Saccharospirillaceae bacterium | reverse complement strand
ACCTTAGAGGCCAAAGGCTCGCCTGCGCCCTTTAAAGAGAGCCTGCTCAAGCGCCAACAAGCCTTTGGCTTTACGCAAGAGGACATCAAGTTCCAGCTCGCGCCTATGGCCATCAAAGGCGAAGAAGACATTGGCTCGATGGGCAACGACTCGCCCTTGGCGGTGCTCAGTGCGCGCAGCAAGCCCTTGTACCACTACTTCCGCCAGCTCTTTGCGCAAGTGACCAACCCACCCATCGACCCCATCCGCGAACAGGTGGTGATGTCCTTGGTGAGCTTTATTGGCCCACGCCCAAACCTGCTGGATATCAATGCCGTCAACCCACCCATTCGTTTGGAAGTGGCGCAGCCCATTTTGGATTTCAAAGACATTGCCCGCTTAAAGAGCATCAGCAGCCGCACCAACGGCAAATTCCGCAGCTGCGAAGTGGACATCACCTACCCAGCCAGCTGGGGCAAGGACGGTGTGGAAGCGCGTATTGCCTACTTGTGCTCACAAGCGGTCGAAGCCATACGTTCAGGCTGCAACATTCTGATCATCACTGACCGCTACATGGATGCCGACCACATCGCCATCCCTGCCTTGCTGGCGCTGTCTGCCATCCATCACCATTTGGTGAAAGTGGGGATGCGTACCGCCGCAGGCTTGGTGGTAGAAACGGGTACGGCGCGTGAAATTCACCACTTTGCTGTGCTGGCAGGTTTTGGTGCCGAAGCCGTTCACCCCTATCTGGCCTTAGAAACGCTGGCCGATATCGCCCCAGGCTTGGGCTTGAGCGTCGAAGAAGCGCACGCGCACTTTATCAAGGCCATCGGCAAAGGCTTGTCCAAAATCATGTCGAAAATGGGCATCAGCACTTACATGTCCTATTGCGGCGCACAGATTTTTGAAGCCATCGGCCTAAACGAAGAACTGGTACAAAAATACTTCACTGGTACGCCCACTCAGGTTGGCGGCATCGGCATCTTTGAGGTCGCACAAGAAGCCATTGCCACCCACCAGCACGCTTTTGGCAACGATCCGCTGCTGACAGAAAAGCTCGAAGTCGGTGGTGAGCTGGCTTGGCGCGTGCGCGGCGAAGAGCATATGTGGACACCCGATGCCATCGCCAAGCTGCAACACAGCACCCGTGCCAACAAATACGAAACCTTTGAAGAATACGCGCACATCATCAACGACCAATCTAAGCGCCAAATGACGCTGCGCGGCTTGTTTGAGTTCAAAATCGACCCCAGCAAGAGCATTCCTTTAGAGCAGGTTGAGCCTGCCAAAGAAATCGTTAAACGCTTTGCCACAGGCGCTATGTCGCTTGGCTCAATTTCAACCGAAGCGCACACCAACCTCGCCATTGCCATGAACCGCATCGGCGGCAAGAGCAACACCGGCGAAGGCGGCGAAGACCAAGCGCGTTATCGCAAAGAAATGCAAGGTGAAACCATCCAAGCAGGCACCAAACTTACCGACATCATCGGCAAAGACGTGGTGCAGGTGGACTACATCCTGCGCGAAGGCGACAGCTTGCGCTCCAAAATCAAACAAATCGCCTCGGGGCGCTTTGGTGTGACCACCGAGTACTTGGTGTCGGCCGATCAGATTCAGATCAAGATGGCGCAGGGTGCAAAACCCGGTGAAGGCGGCCAGCTGCCTGGCGGCAAAGTCTCCAGCTACATCGGCAAGCTGCGTCACAGCGTGCCTGGCGTGGGCTTGATTTCGCCACCCCCTCACCACGACATCTACTCCATCGAAGACTTGGCGCAGCTCATCCACGACATGAAAAACGTCAACCCCAGCGCCGACGTCTCGGTGAAACTGGTCTCGGAAGTAGGCGTAGGCACTATTGCCGCAGGCGTAGCCAAAGCCAAAGCCGACCACATAGTGATTGCAGGCCACGACGGCGGCACAGGGGCATCGCCTTGGTCTTCGATCAAACACGCGGGCACGCCTTGGGAGCTGGGCTTGGCCGAAACTCAGCAAACGCTGGTGTTAAACCGCTTGCGTGGCCGCGTGCGCGTACAGGCCGACGGCCAAATGAAAACAGGCCGCGACGTGGTCATCGGTGCGCTGTTGGGTGCGGACGAGTTTGGCTTTGCCACCGCGCCACTGGTGGTGTCGGGCTGCATCATGATGCGCAAATGCCACCTCAACACTTGCCCCGTGGGCGTGGCCACCCAAGATCCTGAGCTGCGTAAAAAATTCTCTGGCAAGCCAGAGGACGTGGTGAACTTCTTCTTTTTTATCGCCGAAGAAGCCCGCCGCATCATGGCTCAGCTGGGTATTGCCAAGTTTGAAGACCTGATCGGCCGCGCTGACTTGCTCGACAAGCGCCACGGCATCGAACACTTCAAAACCCAAGGCCTGGATTTCAGCCGCGTCTTTGCCCTGCCTGCTGCACCTGACTCTGTGCCGCGCAAGCACAGCAGCGAGCAAGAACATGGGTTGGAGCAAGCGCTGGATATGCAGTTGATCAACAAGGCTCAGCAAGCCATCAAGCACGGCAAAAAAGTCGAATTCGGCATGACGGTGAAAAACGTCAACCGCTCGGTTGGTGCCATGCTCTCGGGCGCGCTGATTAAAGAGCATTGCGACGGTTTGGCCGATGACAGCCTAGTGGTGAACTTCACAGGCACGGGCGGCCAAAGCTTTGCCGCCTTCCTGGCCAAAGGCATCACCTTTAACCTCACCGGCGAAGCCAACGACTACACAGGCAAAGGCTTGTCGGGCGGGCGCATCATTGTGCGCCCCAGCGCCGAGTTCAAAGGCGCAAGCAACGACAACATCATTGTCGGCAACACCGTGTTGTACGGCGCAACCTCAGGCGAAGCCTATTTTGCAGGCGTAGCGGGCGAGCGTTTTGCTGTGCGCCTCTCTGGGGCAACGGCGGTGGTTGAAGGTACAGGCGACCACGGTTGCGAATACATGACAGGCGGCACAGTGGTGGTGCTGGGTAAAACGGGGCGTAACTTTGCAGCGGGTATGTCAGGCGGCGTGGCCTTCGTTTACGACGAAGACGGCCTCTTTGCCCAACGCTGCAACCGCGCCCAAGTGGCCCTAGAACCCGTACTTACTGAGGCCGAACACATTGCCCAAGCGGTGCCTATTCACGGCAACGCCGCAGACGAAACCTTGCTTAAGGGCCTTTTAGAAGAACATGCACGCGTGACAGGCTCTGTGCGCGCCGCAGAAATTCTTGCTAATTGGCCCTTATTCAAGGCGCGATTTATCAAAGTATTCCCCCACGAATACCGTCGCGCCTTAGAGCAACAACAGTTCGCACAGGCCAAGCCAGCCAGCCGTGCTTTAGCCTGAGAAAGAGGATTAGAAAATGGGAAAAATTACCGGTTT
>JAYRHO010000283.1:0-11620 GCA_041907245.1 Saccharospirillaceae bacterium | reverse complement strand
GGTATCCAAACGCCCCTGAATAATTTCAGCAAAAGCCTCGATGCCATGCTGATACAATTTATTAAATAAAAATCGGCTGCGTGATAAAGATTGCGACAACAAGGGCGGCAAACTGTAAAAAGCTTGCCAATTGCCCATGTGCATATAGCCATAACGCTGCACATTGACGAGCACATTGGAAATCCACGGGCGATTTAAAAAATGCGGCAAACATTCGTAGGCCATTTTTGCCGCCTGCTCGCCTCGGCCATCAAAGGCCAAAAGCAGAGCTTGTAAAGCGCGGCACTCCCAAGGGTCTATGCCTTCGTTTTCTTTTAAGCTGTTTAATAATTGTTTGGCCTTTTCTTGCTGCATGGCCAAACACGAAGCCCAGCCTAACGCCAAGCGCATAGCCGCAGGCAAGGTGCTTAATTGCTCGCGCAATTGTTTTTCCCAGTGCATGAGCTTGTACAGCTCGCCTTGCTCGACCAAGTCCATCGCGCATTGGTTTATCCATTGTTCGGCCTGCGCACTGGCCTTGGCATTTAAGGCTAAAGAAATTGCCGCTATCCATTGTTTTTGTTGCGCCAACCACAAGGCCGCACGCAGCTGGAACTGCTGAATAGCTTCTAGGCTGGCTTGCTTGCAAAATCGATGCGCCAAATAATCTTTAAATATCGGATGAAAACTCAGCCACTCGCCCTTTTCGCCTTTTATATTTAAAAAGAATTGCTTTTGCTCAAGCTGATAAAGAAAGCCCGTCATATCGTCATCGAAACAAAAGTCGAGCATGGCGGGGCTGAATTGCTCTAGCACACTTAATGGCAATAATTTCTGTAACAAATCGTTCGCAAGGCCATCCAACATTTCATCAAAAAGCACATACAAAGAGCGCGGCGTATGCTGAATATTTTTATTGCTACTTAATAAATACGCGCGCAGTGCCGTGCTCCAGCCTGCGGTGGCTTCTTGCAATTTGGCCAGTTCAGCGGCATCCAGCTCGATTTCGGCACGCTGCAATAAGGCTTTGGTTTCTTCAATTTGAAAGCGCAAATCCTCGGCATCCATTTCCAAAAATGGTTCACCGCGTAAAGGCTGAAGAACATTGGGCGACAGCGCATTGCGACTGATAAGTAATAGATGCAACTGCTTCGGGCGGTGTTTTAATAACAGGTTTAATAGCGTTTCTAGGCAGGCATCACTTAAACAATGACAATCATCCAGCACCAAAAGCAATGGCTCGTTGAGTGCATCCACATCATTTAAAAATTGCGTGGCTAAAAGCTCGATAGCAACAAAGGTTAAATCTTCGCACAGCCTCGCCGAGGGCCATTTTTTATTGGGAAAAGCATAAGAAAAGGCTTGCACCAAAGAATACAAAACATGGTTTGGCGTACCGTCTTTGGCCTCCAGCGTCAGCCATGCGCTTTTTATTTCTTTAGCCGCCAATACTTCCACCCACGCGCTGGCCAACGTGGTTTTGCCAAAACCCGGCGGGGCTTTTAACAGCGTTAGCGGATTATCCATTAATTTTGGCGCGAGATTTTCTAGCCGAGGTCTAGGCAGTACTCCGCGCCCACGCCTAGGTGGATACAAACGCGAAGTGGGCAGCAAGGGCAGTGCATCTACAGCGAAAGCGGCATTGTTCATCTTGGCTCCTTCGCCTCCCCAGAATGGGGGATGGTTGGCGCAGCGTCTTATTGTTTTTATGAATGGCCATTCAACCCCGAGCCGCGCACCTGAACAAGGTGCGTGCTGGCTTGCCCCATGCGGATTTATTTTCGACCCCGAGCCGCGCACCTGAACAAGGTGCGAGTCGGCCATGCCCTGTGGCTATTGGCCATTAATAACAAGAAAAAGAGACAGCCATGACCAGCATCGCTCTAGCGGAATGCACGCCTCTGGACCTCACAAAAAACAGCAACGAACTTAGTGCATTTTCCCAGCGCTATCCTGAACTCGAATTTTTCTTGCGCGGCAAGCCCATTTTGGCCAGCCGTTTGCACGCGCATTACCAAAAAGTACAAGAATTTTGCACTCGCCATCTTGCGCCTGTTGTTTTAGATATCGAATTAAAATAAATGAAAAACCCGCAGTATTTCCCCAAAGAATTATTGCAAACGACCTGCGATTACAAACTGTTTTCCTTGCCCTTTCCTGCGCTTATGGGTGGACCAGGCGAACATATTATGGCCAGTTTTATTACTTACGAACTGGTCGCCAGTTATTGCGTTGGCGTGGCCGAACCACTGGCGCGCATCCCTGATTTTAAAATTTATTTTTGGTTATTTAGTGGTGGTGTGGGTGGCTCTGTGCGCGATGCCGCCTTTAATTCGGATTTTGCCAATTGGGCTTTTAAAAAATACGCACGAAAACAAAGTGAAAAAATGCGCAATGCCGTCACCGCCTACAGCGATGTCGCCAAAGTCAGCTGCACCGATTTAGCCTTAGAAAACTGCCAAAAAGCCATTTCACTGATGGTGATACATGCCCGAAAATGTACCGTTATTAAAACGAATGGAGGCGGTAAAATGCGAATAATGCACGCCTTTATCCGTACCTGGTTCTGCGTCGTAATAGCCGTAAACTGCACCCAGCAATTTATTTTTCCATAGCAATAAACCGCCGATTTTTGCACCATCGGAACCATTATAATGCGCACGATTTATGCCGATATTCTCCATCTGCCCTTGCGTAATATCGCTCACGTCTTGCACTAAAGAAGCGGTGTTCAGCCTAGCAATGTCGCCCGTCTTTGGCTCTGCAATGCTGATTTCCCCAACCTGTTGATGATGATCGTGCCCCACCATAAAAAGTGATTGCCGATCAGCATTAAAGGTAATAGCCGTACCACCGTATGCGAAATCATCACTAGGCACACGAAAAGCGCCTAGATAAGTTAAATCCTCGGCATAAATCAGCTCGGCGTTTTTTGGCTCTTGGGGGTTATTTTCTGCGGGAGTTTCAGGCGTTTTGGCGGAATCAGCGGGTGTTTTGGCCTCACCACCAAAACATCCCACCAAGGCGAAGCTGACCGCTAAGGTGGCGGCCATCCATAGAGTGCGAGGCATATTCTTATGCCTTAAAGAAAACGCCTAAATTAAATGAAAATTCACCGCCCTGCCTAGCTTTTTTTCATATTTACGCCGCTTTTATGCGGAAAAACGGTTGAGCCTATCCAGCACGTCCTGCCAAATAAGCTCGTTGGATTTCCGAAAATAGCCAAAATGCCCCACCGATTTTTTAGGCATATCACTGGCTTTATACCATTTAAACTCAATTGGTTTCGTGCTTTTAATATGCTTCCACAGACTTTTTGTATTGGATACTGTGGATATTTCATCGTCGTCGGCGGTAAAAACCTGAACAGGAAAATTAAAGGTTCGATAGCAGGCCAGTTCGGGTTTTTCTTTAGAAAATTTTTCAGAAAAAAAGAAATCTTTATTGGCGCACCAACGCCCCCATTCTTTCGCCAACTTCGGCGGTAGATCTTCCATTAAATTTAATTTTTCTGCTTTTACATAACCAAAAAGTGCAGAGGAAATGGGAGAGATAACTTTGAAAAAAAGATGCGCCTTTATGCGATATCCCATTGGCATCGAACCAAAATATCCCGTTGATACCGCAATACCAATCAAACCATCTAATTCATTACAATTATGCGCAAAACCGATTTGCTGGCCACCTGCACTGTGCCCAACACAATAAAGCGGCAGCTGCGGGTGCAACGTTTTGGCCTTCGCAATGGCGGCTGGAATATCTTTTTGACCGATATCGGCAAAGCAAATATCACTGCCTTTTAAACTGCGGGTGCGCGACTCACCAAAACCACGGTAATTCCACAGCATCACGGTGTAGCCATGCTCGGCTAAAAAATGCGCAAACGGCAAATAAAAAGAAGTTTTGGTGGCGGTGCCAGGGTTTAACAACACCACGGCTTTGGGCTGTTTGGCCGCGATGATTTGACCGTTTAAGGTAACGCCGTCGGCGGCGGCAAATGCAATGTTCATTTTTATTAGGCTCTGGGTGACAAAAGAAATCCGAAGCCTTATCTTAACCTTGGAGGCAGCTCCAAGGTCAAGCAGTACTCGCGCTATCCAGCTAATCCTGCTAGATATAACGCCAGTCAGTGGTGAGCTGGCATGGGTAATAACATCAGCGCAGCGACTTTCATCAACATAATCAGTAAGTAATACCAAATGGGAATCGCCAATAAAATGCCTGTTTTCCAACGAGATTTGCTGCTAACAGACCACAACAGGCTGCGCTTCCATAATATTCTCATACCCCAGAGGATGCCAAACCACGGCAATATATTCAGCCATTTCAGCCAAGCATCGCCTCTTTGTGCTAACGGTTCAATATGCCATGCAAGACCAAACAGCGCGCCAAATTCGTTCACCAAATGATGAGCATAATTCGTGGTGAACATACTCACCGAATGCGGAATCAAACCAAGAATAGCGATAGGCGTGAGAGCGTAAGCCAAATCAAAACCGATATTTGCTTTTAACTCTGGGCTGCTTTTTTTCGCCAGCCTAACTGCCAAAAAGGCCGAAAGAAAAGTGGTAATCAAGGCAAAAATCAGCGCAAACATACCAGAAAAATTAAATGCTTTTGCACTCACATCAAAGCTGTGAGACGCCCATGCTCCGAGTAAATTCCAAGGTAGATAATTACGCAACCCCGTATGCTGTAAGCCATGCAAAAATTGAATACCCACGCCTGCTATAGCAAAAATAACCAGTATCACCCAGTAATCATGTGGGTCTGTACGCTTCATTGACTTTACTATCGCCTTGCCTGGTCGTTGCCAATGCAAATCCATGCTAGAGCATTCGTACACGCACTCTAGGCACAGGGTACAGCTTTCCGTATTGTTATTTTTTTCAAAATTAAATGGAGATAAATGATACGGGCAAACCTTGGCACAGGAAAAATCTTTACAGCTTTGGCAATCGCTCTGTTTGCTTTTAACTGTCAGTCCACCTAGTTTGCCATGAGTGGTAATAACTCGACCAAGAGGGCAAACATATTTGCAATAAGCCATATCGGCATAAAGCAAAAATACAATGACGGCCATCACAGTAAAAATTAAAAAGTACCATGCTGTATTAAAGGGAGAGGAACCGAAAAGCCCTGGCATACTGTATGCAAAAAACCAGTAGCCAAAAACCATCAATGCAATGCTAATCCACGCACCTTTTAGGTGGCGTGGATAGCGTTTTTTTAGACCAAACTTTGTTAGCCATCGTCCTATCGTGCCATGCGGGCAGATAGCGCAATACACAGCGCCTAAGGATGGCGTTAGTACGCAAGTTAAGAGCGGCCAAAATACGCCCCAAAATAACAGGACGGTCAGCCCTGTCTTTTTATTCTCGGTAAAAAGCCCCAAAAAAATACCCAGCATCAACAGCGCAACACTGAGTATATTGATTGAGCGCAAAAACCAAGGGTTTCTAATAATGCGGCCAATAAAGGGCATAGCCGTAATGTTTATGCTACTCGAAGGCGACGGCTGGTTATCCGTCGCAATGATTTTATAGTCTGACATAACCACTCACGCCTTTAATTAAAACTTGGCCACAATACCCGCATAATAATAACGCTCACCTGGATCGGTTCTTCCTGCACCCCTTGCGACGAAGTTACTCGGCTCGGTTTCATTTAAGACATTATCCACACCCAGTCTTAACTCAGCATGCTTTGATAAAAAGTATTGGAGATTAATATCCGTCACATTGTAGCTGCTTTCATAAGCTAGGCAGTTAGTTACACAGACTCCGCTTTTAGCGTAATAGCCATCCAAATAACGATTTCTTAACGATACTTTTACTTTGCCGATTTTATAATCCGCTTGCGCTCGGTAGGTGTGCTTGGCTCGCTCTTCCAGACGTGCATGACTGCTTTTATCCTCTGCACTTAACCAGTCGTAGCCCAAATTGATTTCGAAGTCGTCGCTGATGGTAATTTTGTTATTCAATTCGACACCATCCAGTTGAGCGTTATCAATATTATGATATTCGTAGATAACCAAAGCAGGAGTGGAGTTGCTATTGCGTTGCGCATCAATTAAATCATCCACCGTTGAATGAAACGCCGTCGCTTCGATATCAAGTGCACCCAATTGATAACCAAGCATAAGCTCATAGGATTGTGATTTTTCAGGTTTTAAATTGGGATTACCCTGAATCAAGCTGGTTGGCCCACGTCGAAAGCTGGCGTATTGCTCCAGCAGAGTTGGCGCACGAAATCCTTCGCCATACCCCATGCGCGCACGTCCACTACCGTTGTTCCAGCCCAGGCTTAGTCTTGGTGTGGTGGCGTCGTAGTCGTCGTCCACGCGATCATGTCGCGCTCCGATTACCAGCGTCCATTGATCGTTGATATTCCACTCATCCTGAGCCAAAGCATAACTGTTATTACGTTTTGAATTTTTTGAATTTATGGTGAGTTCAAGCTCATCCAAAATATGCCCTATACCTAAATTTAAATGATGGGCATCCGCTATCGACCATTGATAAAGCGCCTGATTTTGATATTGCGTGTGCAGGGTGGTTTCTTTTGGTGATGGATAACTGCGATTGGTGCTGCCGCGCGTTTCGCCCATATTGGTACGCAACGTCAGCTCCCCCGCCCCAATAAGGCGTCGATAATCTAAGCCATAGAATTGGCGCTGCTCTTCCTCAAAACTGACATAGGCAACAGGCTTTCCTCTTGTGGTTAAGGCATCTCGGTCATTATTTTGCTCTGAGTATTCCACAGCCCACTCTAAAGAGGCCGCTTCATCTTCGTGCCAATGCCCGCGATAGTTAGCTGCATAGGCTTCTAAACGCCCCAGTCTGTCTTCATTTTTGTCTGGATATTCAACCGAATTTCTGTATTTCTGCTCAAGGTTTAAGGAGTGACCAACACTCCCTTTTAAATAATTAGCTGTTACACCAGTGTGAACGCTTTCTCGGCCGTCTTCGGCGGTACCTAATGTTGTTTCTAAAATTAAGGGCGCACCCTGTCCTGGATGCTTTTTAATCACATTAATCACACCACCGAGAGCATCTGCACCGTACAGTGATGACAATGGCCCTCGCACAATTTCAATTCGTTCGATATCGACCATATTGATTTGGCTGAGATTGCTATTGCCATAATTTCCTGTTCGCCTTTGTCCATTTATTAGAATCAAACTTTGATTGCTATTAAAGCCACGAATGGAAACTGAACCACCTCTTGTTTGCACGCCAGTCGCCTGTTGCATGACTTCTGCAATGCTGTTCCCTGCGTACTTATCCATGTCCTTTTCGTTAATAACTTGCACCGAAGCCTGCACATTCTCGATCGATTGTTCGCGCCCTGATGCTGTCACGACTACATTATCCATGGCAGCATGATTCGCCAATAAAAACTCTGAGCTTAATAACATCCCCGCCATAGAAAGTGCAGGAACTCCAATTTTTTTAACCAATATAAAAAATGGACTAGACGGAATAGACTGCATAAACGGCACCTAAGAAAACAATTAATTTGAATTTAATTGCGATGCTATCTGTCCATTTTTACGCCATCAATGTGGCATTTTGTCGCAGACAGATTTCTTATTTGCCATTGCAATCCGCGTCAATACGCCTAGATTGGTAGATAGGTATTCGCTTAAAAAATAGAGTTTCGTTGATTATTCTTATCTATAAATTAATTATTGTTTTTTTATTGGTAGTCATCCCTACTAAATACAAGATAGACTGGATTCGTATTGCACCAAGAATTTAGCTGCCTTAATCTTGATGCAAGTCAATTTTATTTTATGTCAATCTTTTCTGCATTATTAATTGAGAATTACCAATGCTAATCAAAGACGTCACCGAGCAAACTGGGCTGTCTGCCGACACCCTGCGTTATTATGAAAAAGAAGGCCTAATCAGCAAGCCCATCCGCAGCGCTAACGGCTATCGCCATTACAACAATGACATTGTTACGCAGTTGAATATGATCCAGCGCGCTAAAAATTTGGGCTTTTCGTTAAAAGAAATTCAGGAATTAACAGGGTTGTTGTTTTCCAATCAGCTTACGCAGGAGCAAATGGCGAAAAAACTGTTAGTTAAGCGTGCCGATATTGAACAAAAAATTATCGATCTAACGGCCATGCGCAGCGAAATCGACGATGCCCTAGCTGGGCGTTGTGGCTATCGCCATCAATTGCCAAAAAAGTAGCAAGACTTGCGGCTTATCAAGGTATTTTTTGAAAACTCGCCTAAGCTCAAAGCGGAAATTATCACTGGAGATGCAAGATGAGACTACAAGACAAAACCGCTATAATTACAGGCGCGGCATCGGGCATGGGCGAGGCGATGGCGATACTCTTTGCCGCGCAAGGTGCACAGATATTGGTCACGGATATGCGCCTAGAGGACGCCCAGCGCGTAGCCGATGACATTAAAAAAGCAGGCGGTAAGGCCGTGGGCGCAAAGCTTAATGTTGCCACGCAAGCCGATATCGACAGTGCGGTGCAGCTCGCCTTAAAAGAGTTTTCTCGTATTGATATTTTGGTCAATAACGCGGGCATCATGGACAATTTTAAAACCGTAACCGAAGCCGATGACGCGCATTGGGATACAATTTTAAATGTAAATTTAAATGGCCCGTTTAAACTTTCGCGTGCAGTCATTCCTATTATGCAAGAACAAGAAACAGGCGGCGTTATCATCAATAATGCCTCGATTGGCGGCTTGTACGGTGCGTGCGGCGGTGCGGCCTACGTGGCCTCCAAACACGCACTGATTGGTTTGACCAAAAATATCGCCGCCACCTTTGGCAGCTTTGGCAGCAAAGCCAAAGTGCGCGCTAATGCCATTGCCCCAGGTGCCATTGAAACCAATATCGGCGCTACCATCACCGCACCTAGCCCGCTGGGGCTTGAAGCCATCAGCTCGCTCGGCGCGGCACCTTCTGGCCAAGCGCAAGACGTCGCGCAGCTGGCGCTGTATTTAGCCTCGGAGGAATCACGCTTTATAAATGGTGCGGTCATTACCATTGACGGCGGTTGGACTTGTAAATAGTTCTACAATCCTTGATGCTGCATTTTTTCTTTTTTGTTCGGATAAAATCATGAACTTTGACGATTATTTGCAGCACTGCCACACACACGACTCATTAATTATCGACAGCAGCTGGGGGCAAGGGCGCACTACTTTTGGCGGGCTTTCGGCGGCGCTATTGCTGCATAAAATTGAGCAACAACAAAGCCAAGGCGATATTTTGCGCTCTTTAAGCGTAAACTTTTGCGGCGCACTGCTGACCGAAAAAGAATGCGAATTACGAACACAAACTTTACGCCTAGGAAAATCGGTTGGGCATTTTCAAGGGCAAGCCCTGCAAGAGCAAAATCTCGTAACTCAAATAATGGCTTGCTACGGTAAAAATCGCGAATCAAGCATTCTGGTTGCACCTGAAAATAAATCTCTGGCCGAACCTGGGCAAGGAAAACGCCTACCTTATATCAAAGGTGTTACGCCCGAATTTACCCAGCATATTGATTTTGCCTACAGCGCAGGCGGTTTTCCTTTTAGCAACAGCAAAGAAAATCACCTGCACGGCTGGATGCGCTTTAAAGATGCGCAAGGTGCTTTAACCAACGCGCATTTGGTAGCACTAATTGACGCCTGGCCGCCTGCCATTATTCAAAAATTAAAAGGCCCAGCTCCTTGCGCCACTGTGACCTGGAGCTTGGATTTTGTGCAGCCATTAACCAGCTTGGCCGCACCACTAAGTAGCGCCACTTGGCTGTGGTACGAAGTCGAAATCAGCCAAGCCAGCCAAGGTTATGGCCATACCCAGGCTAAAATTTACAGCCCCAATGGCCAGCTTTTGGTGCAAAGCCACCAGCTTGTCGTGGCCTATGCTTAATTCGCAAAATCTGGCTTAAAACAACAGCTGGCAGGTCGCAAAGTCGCGGTCTAAACTCCGTAGAGCCTATTTTCTACGGATTGTTTACATGCCAGCCTCTCCCCCAAACGAGCATCACGATCTCATTCAGTTTATTGATGAGCCAAACGCTCAAACCACCGCCATCACCGAGCCTGCGTGGCGCGTGCTGTTGGTGGATGACGAGCCAGACGTTCACACCGCCACTCAGTTGGCGATGAAAAACACCATGATCGAAGGGCGCGCACTGCATTTTACTCAGGCTTATTCCGCCGCTCAGGCACAAGAAATTTTACAAAAAAGCGCCCCCTTTGCGGTGGCCATGATTGATGTCGTCATGGAATCCGATAATGCGGGTTTACAGCTGGTGCGTTTTATTCGTGAAACGCTTAAAAACTGCGCCATTCGTATTATTTTGCGCACAGGCCAGCCAGGCTACGCCCCTGAAATGGCGACCATTCACGATTACGATATCAACGACTACCGCACCAAAACTGACCTTACTCAGACTCGGCTTTTTACCAGCCTAACCATGGCCATTCGTGCTTATGCCCAAATACAACAAATAGAGGCCAATCGTCTGGGCTTGGAGCAAATTCTTGCGGCCAGCCGCGAGCTTAGCCGCCCTGTCGGGCTGCATAAATTTGCCAACGGCCTAGTGCTGCAACTGTGCGCTTTATTACAGATCGATGCCGAAGCTTTGGTTTGCGCCGTCATCCAAAAACCCAATGAAGACCCTTATATTTTGGCGGCGGCAGGCCATTATGAAAATTGGATTGGGCTGGCGTTGGATAAAATCCCAAACGAAAAAGTAAAGCAGCGGCTACAACAATTATTAAATCAGCATCAGCATAATTTCAGCCAAGGAGCGGGGCTGTATTTCAAGGGTGCGCAAGGGCAAAACCTAGCGGCTTTCGTCGATGTTTCACGCTCGCTCAACGCCAGCGAGCAGCAGCTGTTAAAAGTATTTTGCAGCAATATGTCCACGGCATTTGCCAACGTACAGCTCTACCAAAGCATCAGAGATCTTGCCTATACCGATAATTTGGTTAATTTGCCCAATCGCAACGCCTTGGTTGCCGCACTGGATGCCAGCACCAAAACCGACCGCGTTTTGGCTTTGCTGGATATTGATAATTTCGCCGACATTAACAGCATTTTAGATGACAGCTTTGGCGATGCGGTATTGCAAGCGGTTGCAAAAAGGCTGCAACAAAGCTTTACCGACGCTACTCTAGTGGCACGCTTAGGCAGCGATTTATTTGGCCTTTATGGCGACTCGCACAGCATTACCCCACACAGCATTGCACAAGCTTTTTACGAGCCTGTTTTGGTTAACAACCGCGAGCCGTTACGCGTTTCCGTGACCTCGGGCTTGGTGTTTTTAACCGATGAAAGTCGTGCTGGTGTGGAAATCATTAAAAACGCAGGCGTGGCGCTAAAACAAGCCAAGCGCCTCACTCGCGGTAAATCGCTTTATTTTAAAAACGATCAAAGTAGCGCTGCGCGCGATCGTATTCACTTGCTCAACCAGCTACGCAGCTCCATTGCCGAGCAGCAGCTTAATTTGTATTACCAGCCCTTTGTGCGCTTGGCCGATAAAAAAGTGATAGGGGCGGAATGCTTATTACGCTGGCGCACCTCAGATGGTAAATTTAGTCCACCCGATACTTTTATTCCCATTGCGGAGCAATCTGGGCTTATGGTTGCCATTGGCGAATGGGTC
>JAYRHO010000282.1:0-3636 GCA_041907245.1 Saccharospirillaceae bacterium | reverse complement strand
GCAGCTTGGCGCAACTGCGAAGCACTCTGGAAAAACAAGGCGTCTACGATGCACAGATGCTGGCCTTGATGCAGAAGATACGTTGCAAAGTGGATAACAGCCGCAGCGAATGCCGTGGTGCGTAAGAATGCGCTTGGCGTGCGCGCACTTTTCGCCTATGGTGAGCCCTAAAGACACTTAGGGCTATTGAAACGGAGAAAACCATGAACCAACGTCCTGATTATTTAAACCCAGCCGCAGGCGCACTAAGCCAAGGGCAGAAGGTGCTGCGCAATACCTATTTGCTGCTGGCGATGACGCTGCTGTTTAGCAGCGCGGTGGCGGGGCTATCCATGGCCTACAACTGGCCTCACCCTGGCATGATTATTACCTTGGTGGGGTATTTTGGTTTGTTGTTTTTGGTAGAGAAAACCAAAACCAGCGCCATGGGCTTGGTTTCGGTGTTTGCGCTGACGGGTTTTATGGGGCTGACGTTAGGCCCTATCGTAAACCACTACTTAAAGCTGCCCAATGGCGTGGAGCTGGTTGCCATGGCCTTAGGCGCAACAGGGCTGATTTTCGTTAGCATGTCGGCTTGGGTGCTGGCTACGGGCAAAGAATTAAGCGGCTGGGGTAAATCCTTGACCATCGGTATTTTGATGGCCTTTGTGTTAAGCCTCGGCGCGTATTTCTTTGAATTGCCTGCGCTGTCTTTGGCGGTATCGGGCATGTTTATTTTGCTGATGAGTGGCCTGATTGCTTATCAGACCAGCGCAATTATCCACGGCGGTGAAGACAACTACATCAGCGCCACCGTGACTTTGTTTGTGTCCATCTACAACCTCTTTTTAAGTTTGTTGCAGATTTTTGGCGTCTTAAACGACGACTAACTAAACTTGGGCCAGCTCCTTTGCGGTTGGCCTTTTTTTATGCTGCGAATTTTCCTGTGTTTATTGTTGTTTTCGCCTTCGGCTTTTGCGCTTTGTCGTGATAAAGACGCTATTGCCGCAGGGGAAACTTTAGCCAAAAGCTATTTCAAAAAAGCCGAAGTGTTTCACCCAGGCGTAGTTAAAAAAGTCCACAGCCCCAGTGGTCATAAAGAAGTGGCCGCCTACGTCAAAACAGGGGAAAAACGCTACAGCATTTTTTCTGTGGTGGATGAAAACTGCAAAGCGCGCTTTATTAAGCGTACTCGTCAAAACGATTAGGAGGACGACCTCCTAGGCAATTTATGCGGGACGACCCGTGGAGTGGTTATGTCTTGGCTTATTTTAATTATCGCCAGTGTGTTTGAAGTGACTTGGGCGATTGGCCTGAAGTATTCAGAGGGTTTTACCAAGCTGTGGCCCAGCGCTCTTACTTTGGTGGCCATGGTGCTGAGTGTGTTGCTTTTGGGTTTGGCGATGCGCACCTTGCCTGTAGGTACGGCTTATGCCGTCTGGGTTGGGCTTGGCGCTGTCGGTACGGCGATACTGGGTATTTATTTGTTTAATGAACCCGCCAATTTAGGCCGAGTCTTGAGCTTGGTCTTGATTGTGTCTGGGGTAATAGGGTTAAAATTGACCGCGTAATTTTACAAGGAAAAGGAAAAAATAATGAAAAAAATATTGGTACTAGGCTCGGTGTTATGGCTCAGTGCGTGCAGCGCACCTTCGGTGGATGATTTAGTCGAAGACACTAAGCTTCTGGCAAAAATCGTTGAGCGCTGCGACAAACTGATGGAGGAGGGCAAGAGCACCGATACCGCCGAATGTCGAAACGCGATAGCAGCCAGCAAAAAACTGATTTTAAACAGCACCGAAAAAGCCTTGGAAGCCATTAAAAAAAATAGTCGTATTGTGCTAAAAGATGCTCGTGAAAATTCGGCGGAAGCGGTTGAGGATCTAGAAAAAACGGCTCAGGATGCTTTAAAAGAAGCCAAAGCCAACGCGGATGAAGTCATCGAGAAAGCACGAGTTATTTTGCAAGATAAAAAATAATTCGTATCAAAACCTTGTTAATTTCCTTGTAGCAGTACTTCACCTTCTTGCCACAAACGCCACTGGCCAGGCTGATAAATATCCCAAGTTTCATCAGCGGTCAGAGGCTCTGTGGCAATGATGCTGACCACATCCTTGGGTGTGGTTACGGCACTAAAATCCACCGTTATATCGGCGTCTTTTAATTGCGCAGCTTGAAAAGGCGCACGGCGCGTGATGCTGGCAAGCTTGGTGCTGCAATAGCTAAAAAGCCATTCGCCGTTACTCAATAAACAATTAAAAACGCCTTGTTTGGCGTAGCCTTTAGCGATGACCGCTAGGGTTTCTGCGATGAATTTGGGGTGGTCGTGGCGATTTAGACGTTGATCAAGCTGATTTAAAATATCGCAAAACAGAGCTTCGCTGTCGGTGTCTCCAACGGCTTCAAAGCGCCCCGCCTTGGGCTGAAAGTTTTGAAGCTGGCCGTTATGGGCAAACACCCAATATTTTCCCCAGAGTTCACGCACAAAAGGGTGGGTGTTCACTAGGCTGATGGTGCCGACATTGGCTTGGCGAATATGGCAAATGGCCGTTTGGCTTTTGATCGGGTAGTTTTGTACCAGCTTGGCAATGGGCGAGGTGGCGCAGGGCTTTGGGTCGTGAAATTGCCGCACGCCTTTGCCATCGTAAAAGGCCACGCCCCAGCCGTCTTTGTGCGGGCCTGTGTGGCCGCCACGTTGGGTAAGCCCGGTAAAACTAAAACACAGGTCGGTCGGGGTATTGGCACTCATGCCTAGAAGTTCACACATACTGCTTTAAGCCTTGGAAAAAACTTGCCAATACTGACCAAGCCTGTTTAAAAAGACAAGCTTTGGCGCAACAAGCGCTCTCCTACTTATAAATATCTTTAACATTGCGTGAAGAAAGCTACGAAGCTTTCCTTTATAATCCGCCAGAAATTTATGCAGGCTCGGTTTGGCGCGAAAAGAATAAGCGCCACAATAAATCCGAACTTTCAGACCTATATTAAAAATAAAAACCGTATGAGTGTCGCTGTTTTTCCGCTGACCTATACGGTTTTTTTATTGGAGTTTTTATGACTATTACGCGCAGAGATTTTTTAAACGGCGTGGCGTTATCTATTGTTGCAGGCGTTGCTCCTATTTCGCTGTTGCAAGCCGCGCCTGATAAAAAATTGCTGTTGCAAATGCTGGAAGGCAATTACCCTCCAGCGCTAACAGGGCTTCGTGGCAATCACTCTGGGTCTTTTTATGCTCCGCACAGTATCTCGCGTAATAAACAAGTTTTGGATTACGATTTGGCAGAGCTGCTCAATGAAAAGTTTGATTTGGTTATAGCAGGCGGCGGTATCAGTGGCCTTGCGACGGCTTGTTTTTATCAGGCGCATTTTGGTAAAGACAAGAAAATTTTAATTTTGGAAAATCACGACGATTTTGGTGGCCATGCCACGCGTAATGAATTCCAAACTCAGGATGGCTTGCTACTGGGTTATGGTGGTAGCGAGTCCTTACAATCGCCGCGATCGCTGTTTAGTGCCACCAGTCATGCCTTCCTAAAAGACTTGGGCGTGGATATCAATGAGCTTGAAAAAGCTTTCGCGGTAAATTTTTACCCTGATCTGGGGTTAAGCCGTGGTGTATTTTTTGATGAGTCGCATTTTGGCGTAAATAAATTGGTG
>JAYRHO010000281.1:0-16323 GCA_041907245.1 Saccharospirillaceae bacterium | reverse complement strand
GTGACCGCGACCTTGCTGCCCACTCTCAGTAAGGTGGCACTGGCAATAAACTCCTGCCCAATACCCGGCTTTAAAAAATCCACGCGCATATCAATAGTGCCCATGCGCACCATAATGCGCTGGCGTTCGGCCATGGGAGTGTTTTTTTCTTCCATGCGTCGCCACGAAGAAATAAAAGCCATCGCACCACCTGTAACATCCAAGGCGGTCGAGATCGCGCCACCGTGCAAGATGCCGCGTACCCAATTGCCAATCAGCTCGTCTTTCATGCGCATACGAAATTCACAGCGCTCCTCGCTCAGCAGCGTGGGCTCAAGCCCTAGGTGGCGATTAAAAGGAATCTGATGGAAAAAACTCAGAGCCATTTGCAGCTCTTTGCTTTGGGTGGTGGTCGGTTCCGACATAATTCATCCTAAATGGGCGCGGTATGCGCTCTTATTGATGGTGGTATTTTCTGGGTATTTTGGTGGCTAAAACAAGAAAACGACGCATAAATCCGTTAGAATGCGCGCAGTTTTGCCCACCTTGGAGAAATCTCATGGCTTTTAATGATGCTCAACGCTTTTTTCCTGAAACTCGCTTGCGTCGTATGCGCCGTGATGATTTCTCGCGCCGTTTGATGCGCGAAACGCAGCTTACCACCGACAGCCTGATTTACCCTATGTTTGTGCTGGAAGGTCATCAGGAGCGCGAAGCCATTGCTTCTATGCCTGGCATTGAGCGCATGTCCATCGACCTTTTGGTGGCCGAGGTGAAATTGCTGCACAAGCTCGGCGTGCCTGCGGTAGCACTCTTTCCCGTAACGCCTGCCAGTGCCAAGTCGGAATTTGCCGAAGAAGCCTACAACCCCAATGGCTTAGCGCAGCGTGCCGTGCGCGCGATTAAGGACGCTGTGCCTGAAATGGGCGTGATTACCGATGTGGCGCTCGATCCCTTCACCACTCATGGGCAAGACGGCATCATCGACAGCGACGGCTATGTGCTCAATGATCGCACCGTCGAAACCTTGGTAAAACAAGCGCTCTCCCATGCCGAGGCGGGCGCGGATATTGTCGCCCCTTCCGACATGATGGACGGTCGTATTGGCGATATTCGCCGCGCATTAGAAGAAGAGTGTTTTGTGAATACTCGCATCATGGCCTATTCCGCCAAGTACGCCTCCGCTTATTACGGCCCATTCCGTGATGCCGTAGGCTCCGCCGCCAACTTGGGCAAGGCCGACAAAAAAACCTATCAAATGGACCCCGCCAACAGCAACGAAGCTTTGCACGAGGTGGCGCTCGATTTGGCCGAAGGCGCGGATATGGTGATGGTAAAGCCTGGTATGCCGTATTTGGATATCGTACGCAGAGTGAAGGACGAGTTCCAGGTGCCGACCTTTGTTTATCAGGTCAGCGGCGAGTACGCCATGCACAAAGCCGCCGCGCAAAACGGCTGGCTCAATGACGAGGCCGTCATGCACGAGTCCTTGCTTTGCATCAAGCGCGCGGGAGCCGATGGCATTCTGACGTACTACGCGAAGCAGTACGCGCTTTGGCTTAACCGTTAAGCTCGGCCAGCCGCCACAACACGCCTTCGCGCAAGGCGGCATCCACATAGTGCATCTTCTCTATGCCAAGCGTAGAGAAGAGCGCCAGCAGTATCGCCACACCGCCCACAAAAATAGAGCGCCTTTCGGGTTTTAAGCCCGCAAGGTGGATGGCATCCATATGGCCGATGGCGCACAGCTCTTGGCGTAAGTGCTCAAGCCCTGCGGCTGAAATCGGGCTAGCAAACCCCTGTTTTTGTAGCACTTGCGCGGTAGCGTGTACCGTGCCAGAAGTGCCACAGACGCGCTGCCAGCCCAGCTTTTGCATGGGCTCCACCAAGGGCAGCAAGGGCGCGCGTGCGGCAGCAATAGCCTGTGCAAAGTTTTCGCTATTAATAACTTTGTGCGCAAAGAAATGCTGGCTAAAGTGCACACAGCCAAGCTCCACGCTGTTCAGCAGTAACGGCTGCAAACCTTCGCCGACAATCAGCTCGGTGCTGCCGCCGCCGATATCAATAACCACTTGGCGGGCGTTATAGGCGGTGGCTTTGGCCGCGCCTAAATAAATAAGACGAGCTTCTTCTTCGCCGCTAATCAGCTCGATAGGATGCCCTAAGATCTGCTCGGCCTCGTTAATGAACTCGGCGCGGTTGTGAGCCTGACGCAGAGCGCAAGTTGCGACGATTTGAATCTGCTGTGCGTTCAGATCAGGCAGCTCTTGGGCAATCTCTGTTAAACAGGCTAATCCGCGTGCTTTGGCTTCTTGGGATAAACGATGATCGGCATCCAAGCCTGCGGCCAGCTGCACTTTGCGCCCTAGGCGTTTGAGAATTTGAAAGCCGTTAGCCTGTTTTTGTGCCAAGGTCATGTGAATGCTGTTTGAGCCGATATCGACGGCGGCTAGCATGCGATTATTTTTTGTTTTTGTGCACATAACAACAACGGAAAGAAAAACTCGCCAAACTATGCAGGCATCCTTGGTATTCGTCCAGTCCTGTTTTATGATGGCTACCCTTAAAGCGGTACAAAGCGTGCCGCTCCATAGGTTTTTTATGAGGAAAACACATGAGTGCCAATATTTTAACCGTGACCGATAGCTCTTTTGAGGCCGATGTACTGGGTTCAGACTTGCCTGTGCTGGTCGATTTTTGGGCAGAATGGTGTGGCCCCTGCAAAATGATTGCCCCCGTACTGGAAGAAATTGCCGTTGAATACGCAGGCAAACTCAAAGTTGCCAAGCTCAATATTGATGACAACGACGCCACTGCGCCTAAGTTTGGCATTCGCTCTATCCCGACTTTAATCCTGTTCCGCAACGGCCAAGTGGAAGCCACCAAGATTGGCGCTATGGGTAAATCGGAACTTTCCGCCTTTATCAATCAGGCTCTGTAAGATTTTTATGTGCTCGCTCGCTAAAACAGGCGTGAAAAACACGCTTGTTTTAGTGGACATCTTTCCGTAGATGGGTCTATAGTCTGCACCCTCTGGCATCGCCAGCCCTCATTATTCTGCTTTTCCGTTCCAAAACTCACATCCTTAACAGTCATAACACAATCCTACCTCTATGAATCTTACTGATCTAAAACTGAAATCGGTTCCCGAACTCCTTGATATTGCAAAGGAAATGGAGCTTGAAAACGTTAGTCGCACTCGCAAACAAGATATTATTTTCGCCATCTTGAAACACCACGCCAAAGGTGGTGAAGACATTCACGGCGACGGCGTGCTGGAAATTCTGCAAGACGGCTTCGGCTTTTTGCGTGGCGCCAACAGCTCTTATTTAGCGGGTCCTGACGATATTTACGTTTCTCCCAGTCAGATTCGTCGCTTCAACTTGCGCAAAGGCGATGAAGTGGTCGGTAAGATTCGCCCACCCAAAGAAGGCGAGCGTTATTTTGCTCTGCTTAAGGTCGATACCATCAACGGCGATAAGCCCGAAAGCACCAAAAACAAAGTATTGTTTGAAAACCTGACCCCACTCTTTCCTGAAAAGCGCTTGGTGCTGGAGATGGGTAACGGCTCTACCGAAGATTTATCTTCACGCGTATTGGACTTGGTTGCGCCCATCGGCAAAGGCCAGCGCGGCTTGATCGTGGCACCGCCTAAAGCGGGTAAAACCATGCTGCTGCAAACCATTGCGCAGTCTATCGCGCGCAACAACCCCGAATGCTACCTGATTGTGCTGTTGATCGACGAACGCCCCGAGGAAGTTACCGAGATGAAGCGCTCGGTGCGCGGCGAAGTGGTGGCCTCAACCTTTGACGAACCACCCGCTCGTCACGTTCAGGTGGCAGAAATGGTCATCGAGCGTGCCAAGCGCTTGGTTGAACACAAGCGCGACGTGGTGATTCTGCTCGACTCCATCACCCGCTTGGCGCGCGCCTACAACACCGTAATTCCGTCATCGGGCAAAGTGTTAACAGGTGGTGTCGATGCCAACGCCTTGGAAAAACCCAAGCGTTTCTTTGGTGCGGCGCGCAACCTTGAAGAAGGCGGCTCACTGACCATCATCGCCACTACCTTGGTGGATACCGGCTCGAAGATGGACGAAGTGATTTACGAAGAATTCAAAGGCACAGGTAACCAAGAGCTGCATCTGGATCGTAAGATCGCCGAAAAGCGTACCTACCCCGCCATCAATATCCGCCGTTCAGGCACTCGCCGCGAAGACATGATGTACGACGAACAAGCCTTACAGCGCTTGTGGATCTTGCGCCGTTTGTTGTCTGAGATGGAAGACGTGCAAGCCATCGAGTTCTTGCTCGATAAACTGCGTCAAACCAAGACCAACGACGATTTCTTCGACGCCATGCGAGGCAGCAACGGCAAGTCCTAAGCCCTCACGCCAAAAAGCCCTGCATGCAGGGCTTCGTTGCGCGAATATCGTAGCGACGCCCATTGGGCGTCCGATGAGGAAAAAGGGCGTCAGGCGACCAGCGCGCCTTTGAGTTTTTTCATGGCGTTTTGCTCCAGCTGGCGAATGCGCTCCGCCGAGACGCCATAAGTAGCAGCCAAGTCGTGCAGCGTGGCTTTGTCGTCGTTCAACCAGCGCTTTTGCAGAATATCGCGGCTGCGCTCATCGAGGTTGGCCAGAGCCAAGTGCAAACGGTCGTTGCTGTCTTGCTCGAAGTTGTTGCTTTCGACTTGCAAGGCAGGGTCGGCGCTTTTGTCTTCAAGGTAATAAGCAGGGGCTTGGCTGGCGGTTTCGTCGTCGTCATCCACACCCGCATCAAAGGCGGCATCGTAAGAGTGCAAACGCCCTTCCATTTCAAAAACGGTGCGCTGTTCGACACCCAAGTCGGTGGCGATGGATTGAGCTTCGTCTTGGCTCAGCCAGCCTAAGCGTTTTTTCTGGCTACGCAGGTTAAAGAACAGCTTGCGCTGCGCTTTGGTGGTGGCGATTTTAACGATGCGCCAGTTGCGAATAATAAACTCGTGAATTTCGGCCTTAATCCAATGCACGGCAAAAGACACCAAGCGTACACCCATCTCGGGGTTGAAGCGTTTTACCGCTTTCATTAAACCGACGTTGCCTTCTTGGATAAGGTCGGCTTGGTTTAAGCCATAGCCTGAGTAGCTGCGCGCAATGTGCACGACAAAGCGCAGGTGCGACATCACCAGCAGGCGTGCCGCTTCTAAATCTTGCTGATAATGCAGACGATGAGTGAGCTCGCGTTCTTCTTCGACGCTAAGCACAGGAATACCGCTGATGGTCGCCAAGTAGGACTCTAAATTGGCGCCTGGCGTCAGTGCATAAATAGCGGGTAATCGAGACATCTTTTTACTCCTAACCACAAAACGAAGCCGTGCTAGAAAATAACGGAAACAGATTCTAGCACCGCAATTTCAGACTGCAACAGGGTGGAAAAGTTTAGCGCCTAGGGTTCGATCTCGCCCAGATGGCGACTCACCGACCACCAAGCACCGAGCCAACCCAACAGCATGGCGGCACTCAGTAAGACGAACGCCGCTGCCGCAGAGAGGGGCTTTAGGCTGAAGTTGGAGCCGTAAAGCTGCGCCATTTCGGCCACCGGCCCGCGCAGCAGCAGCCAGCATAGGATCAGCAGCAGCCAGGCCAGCAGCCCGCCGATCATGCCGTACCATAAGCCCGTGTACAAAAAGGGGCGACGCACCCAAGCGTTGGTACCACCGACCAGCTTGACCACGCGAATTTCATCCACGCGTGCGGCTATGGCTAGGCGAATGGTGTTTCCCACCACCAGAACAATGGCCAGCGCCAATAAAAAGCCCAAGACCGTAAATAAGCGCTCACTAAAGGCCAGTATGGCGCGCAAGCGCTCGACCCAAGCCATATCCGCCTGCGCGCTATCGACTTCGGGATAGGCTTTGAGGCTGGCCAGCAAAGATTCGGTGGCCGCAGGTGTCAGCCCCAAGCGCGGCTCTACCAAAATTAAGGATGGCAGCGGATTGCCTTCTAAAAAATCCAAGGCGCTGTCTAGGCCGCTGTGCTCGCGAAAGTCGGCCAAGGCGGTGTCGGCGTCGATAAACTCGACACTGGCGACATTGTTCAGTTTTTTCAGCTCTTGGCTGAGGTTACGCCCCGCATCGACGCTGGTATTGACGCGCAAATACAAGGTAATGCGCCCCGACTCTTGAAAACGGCTGCTGAGCTGTTGGGCGTTATCCAGCGCCATCCACAAAGCGCCTGGCAGGGTTAAAGAAATGGCAATCACTAGCCAAGTCAGCACGCTGGCGACAGGATTGCGCAGCAGTTTGAGCAGGGTTTCGACGGCCACCAACTGATGATGCGCCGCCCAGCCAGCAAACTGTTTGCTAAGGGTGGATTGTTGTAAGGATGCCCCAGTTTGGGCCTTGGGATTTTCAGCCATGAACAGCTCCTTGGCGGCGGCCGCTTTGCATGTGGCCGTGATCGAGAATGATGCGCCTGTGCCCCATGCGTTTGACTAGGTCGATATCGTGCGTGGCAATCAGCACAGTGACGCCCACCTGCCCCAAGCGTGCGAACAGGCTCATGATTTCGGCGGACAGCTCGGGGTCGAGGTTACCTGTGGGTTCGTCGGCCAGCAGCAGAGGTGGTTTGTTCACTATGGCGCGGGCGATGCCTACGCGCTGTTGCTCTCCACCTGAAAGCTCAATGGGGTTGCGCCGCTCCATGCCCAAAAGCCCTACGGCATCGAGCGAGGCGCGCACGCGGCGGCCAATTTCCTCTGGGGTGTAGCCTGCAATTAAAAGAGGCAGGGCGACGTTATCAAAGACGCTACGGTCGAATAAAAGCTGGTGGTTTTGAAACACCACGCCCACTTTGCGGCGGTGGTAAGGAATCATATAAGAGGGCAGGCGATTGAGGTTTTGGCCATCGACATGAACTTGTCCGCGCGAGGGGCGTTCCATCAGCATAATCAGTTTCATCAGCGTGCTTTTGCCTGCGCCGCTGTGGCCTGTTAAAAAGGCAAATTCGCCTTTTTTTAGCTCGAAACTCACGCCGCTTAGAGCCTCTTTGCCGCTGTCGTAGCGTTTGCTGACCTGTTCAAAAATCACCATGCTCATGCCATCTTCCTTTTTATTCGGCCTGTTCGTACTGAAACAAAGCGTTGGTAAAGTCCTGGGCATTAAAGGGGCGCAAGTCATCTATGCCTTCGCCTATGCCAATAAAGCGCACGGGAATAGCAAGCTGTTGTGCCAATGCAAAAATCACCCCGCCTTTGGCCGTGCCATCGAGCTTGGTTAGGGTCAGCCCTGTTACGCCTACCGCTTCTTTAAATTGTTTGGCTTGATTGATGGCGTTTTGCCCAGTACCTGCATCCAGCACCAGCATGACTTCGTGCGGTGCGGATAAGTCCAGCTTTTTCATGACGCGCACGACTTTTTCCAGCTCTTGCATCAGGTTGTCTTTGGTGTGCAAGCGCCCAGCAGTGTCGGCGATTAAAATATCGACGTTGCGCGCTTTGGCGGCTTGCAGGGCATCAAACAATACCGAAGCGGAGTCTGCGCCTGTGTGCTGAGCAATGACGGGCACGTTGTTGCGCTCGCCCCAGACTTGCAGCTGCTCTACAGCGGCGGCGCGGAAGGTGTCGCCTGCGGCGAGCATGACGTTTTTGCCCTGCGCCTGAAACTGTTTGGCCAGCTTACCTATGGTGGTGGTTTTGCCCACGCCGTTGATACCGACCATGAGAATCACATAGGGTTTTTGCCCTGTATTCACTTGCAGCGGGCGCTCGACAACTTTGAGGATGCTTTGTAATTCTTCAATCAGCGCATGATAGAGCGCATCGGAGTTGTTCAGCTCTTTGCGGCTGACTTTGGCGGTGAGCTTGGCCATTACCGCCTGCGTGGTTTCAACACCGATATCGGCCATTAATAGCTGGGTTTCCAGCTCTTCCAAAAGATCGGCGTCTATGGCTTTTTTGCCCAGCAATAAATCGGCTAGGCCATCACTAAGCTGGCTGCGCGTGCGGCTTAGGCCTTGGCGCATACGGGTAAACAGGCCGGGCTTGCGTGGCGCTAAAATCTCGACCAAAGGCGCGCTGCTGGCTTCGGCGGCGGGTTCGTCAGCGTCTTTTTTGCGTTTTAAAAAATCAAACATGAATAACCTATATCCAGCGGAATCATCACAGGCCGCTATCCTACACTATTTCTAGCCAACACCTTAGTGCGCCTGCGCGGGAAATGGCACAGAAGTATCGACAAGCGAAAGCCTCTGCCTTAGCCTGCACCTTTTTTCAGGGCGGCCTGCATTATGAGTAAAACTTCCAGCCAACAATTGCGCATTATCGGCGGCACATGGCGCTCAAGGCGCTTATCTTTTCCTGCGCTCGATGGCCTGCGTCCAACCCTAGATCGCATCCGTGAAACGGTTTTTAACTGGCTGATGTTTGAGGTCGAAGGCAAGCGAGTGCTGGACTGCTTTGCAGGCAGTGGCGCACTGGGGCTGGAGGCGCTGTCGCGCGGTGCCAAAAGCGCGGTTTTTGTGGAAAAACACCCCATCGCCGCCAAGCAGCTTATGGAAAACTTGCGTCTGTTGCAGTGCCAGAGTGCGCAAGTGGTAACCAGCGATGCCCTAGTTTGGCTAGCCAGTAACGCGACCGCCGATTTTGATTTGGTGTTCTTAGACCCACCCTTTGGCCAAGGCTTGTTGCCGCCTGCGCTTGCGGCCTTGCAGCTTAAAGAAGGCGCGCTGGTGTATGTGGAGCACGAAAGCCATTTAAGCCCTGCGTGGCCGCCGCATTGGCAAGAAATCAAAAGCAAAACTACCCCAGAGTTTCACTTCCGCCTCTTTCGCGTTGCCAAGACGCAGGGTTGAATCCTGCGTATAATCGCGGCTTTTTTACCGTCGGGGTTTCTATGAAATTTACTCCTGAGTTGCCCTTTGCGGGTGGGCGTTTGCGCCCCTTGCAGCACGAGGACGTGGATATTTTATTTCAGCTCTATTCCAAGCCCGA
Source organism: Saccharospirillaceae bacterium (assembly GCA_041907245.1). GTDB lineage: Bacteria > Pseudomonadota > Gammaproteobacteria > Pseudomonadales > Oceanobacteraceae > Venatoribacter. Next base: position 7,374 of record JAYRHO010000281.1, on the reverse strand, counting down.
AATTCCTGGGCAAAAGCCGCCTGCGGCCATCGAGTCGATGGCTAAGCTGGTCGATTACAGCGTGCAGATGGCCGCCACCCAGCGCGGCATGATGTGGCTGGTGGAAGTCGATGGCCAAGTGCAGGGCATCGTTAGCGCCTTTGATTGGCAACCTTCGTGGCTGCGTTTGATGCTGCGCGTCGATGGCTTGCCAAGTCTGGCCTTGGCGCAGCGCCAAGCCGCACTGCAAACCGCCATGGATTTCCTCGGTAGCAAATACCATATCTTCAATTTCGCCTATCAGTGGATTGCAGGGCAGAACCCTGAGATTAAAACCATGCTGCACCAGTTGGGCTTTAGCCTGCGTGCGACCTTGCGCGATGGCTGGCGTGTGGGCGAAGGCTTTGCCGATGTCGAGCAATATCATTTGATGCTGGATAAGCAAAAGCCCAAAGCGGGGCGCTTGGGCGAGTTTGATAACCCCGCGCAAGATTTGAATAAATCCGTGGGAGGCCGTGTATGAATTGGAACTTTACGGCTGGCGATTACAGCCTGCGTTTGCCCAACTCCGAGCAGGACGTCGAGGCGCTGATGGGGCTACTTCAGCAGGAAAGCCTGTGCGCTCATGTGCCTTATGCGCCCTTGACCGAAGTGCATCGCGTGGTCGATGAGCTTAGGCGTATGGCCATGCGTTTTGAGGCGCGCGAAGCGGCGTTTTGGTTGGTGGAGAAAGACGGCCAGCTGCTTGGGCGCATCGGTTTGCAGCGCATCAATTGGATGCAACGCAGCGCCCAGCTGCAATGGGAGCTTACGCCCGCGCTGGATTTGCCTGCCATGCAGCAAGTGCTGCCTGCGCTGCTGCGCTTTGCCTTTGATGAGCTGAACTTGCATCGTATTGAAATGCGCTTGGTTGCCAGCGGTACGCAGGATGCCTTGCTGCAAGGTTTGGGCTTTCATTTTGAAGGGGTCTTGCCTGCGCAGCTGGAGTTTATGGGCAAGGATGTCGATCTGGCGCTCTGGTCCTTGTTAAAAACCGACCCGCATTGAGCCAATAAAAAAGCCAACTCTTAAGACGGAGAAACAACCCCTTGAAACCCGGCTTAAGAATTGGCTTATAACCTGTAAAAACTTAGAAGCTGTACTGCACCTTCATCCACATATTGCGGCCAAGTTCATTCACCTTAGTGCTGGCCACTGTGTTGCTAAGGACGTTGGCATCGCCTTTGGACAGATGCTCGGCGTAGTTTTTATCAAAGAGGTTGTCCACCCCCGCCGTGACAATCAGTTTTTCCTGAATGCGATAGCCTGCGTTCAAGGAGAACACCGCAAAGCCAGAGGTTTCGCTGATGTCTTGGCCAACGATGTTACCTTGGCCGATGGCTACGCGGTCTTGTTCGTTGACAAAACGCCCCAAAGCCCCAGCAGACCACACCCCGTTGTCGTAGGTTAAACCTACACGCAGCTCGTGCGCGGGGATTTGCCCTAAAGCACGGTTGTCGCTGTCGTTTTCACCACGCACCAAGCTCAAAGCGGCATCGGTGGTCCAGTGGTGAGCAAACAGCCACGCGGCATCGGCTTCCGCGCCGTACGTGGTAGCACGAATATTGCGTGCGTTTACCGCGCCTGAGCGAGAGCCTGCAATATCGGGCAGTTTTTCAATCAAAATGTAGTCGTCGTGATGGGCGTAGAAGGTCGAAATCGAACCGCGCACGCTGTCGCCACTGTGAATCAAGCCCACATCCAGCTGCGTTACTTTTTCAGGTGCGACGTTAAAGGTACTGCCCATGCCGCTGCCCATCATGCCGTTATTAGTGGGATTGCGTGTGCGCTCCCAGTAGTCGGCGGCGCGCTGGCTGTGCCCCAAGCCTGCATAAGCGCGGTGGACTGTATCGAGCTGGTGTTCGTAGCGGGCAAAGCCGCTGGTTAGCCAGTTGGTATCGGTTTGGCCCGAAGTGGTGCGACCGACACGCTGATCTTCCGCTTCGTCTTTATTGACACGCAAACCCGCATGAATGCCGTGTTCGCCTGGGAAGTGATAGTGCGCCTCGGTATAAACCCCAAGCGTATTAAACTTCATATCGTCGGTGCGCGGCTTGCTGCTGTAGTCGGGATTGGCTTGCGCGTTCCCTGGCATCATTGCCATGGCACTGCGGAAGGTGTGCTGGTTTTGCTGGTAGTCGGCACCAAAATCCATGCTGAGGTGTTTATCAAAAGTCAGGGTAGTGGCGATATTGCCGCCTAGGGTATCGCGATCGGGGTTGGAAACCATTTTTCTTTGCGTAGCCGTTACCGTGCGCAGGCTGTAGTTATCCATTACATGGTCAACGTAGTTGCGATAGATCTTGGCTTTGACTTCGCTGACCAAGGGCGAAAGGTCTTTTTGGCTGTAACTTAGACCTAGGTTGGTGCGGTCAAACTTGGAGCCGTCCATGCTACGGTCGGCGTAGGCGGCTTCGCCGTCGCTCTTGGCGGCGGTCAGTTCAATTTTGGTGTCGCGATTGGGGGTGAAACCCAAAGCGGTGTTGCCGCTGTAGCGCTCGTAATTGGAGTGAATTTTGTCGCCATTGCCATCACGGTAGTCGTCGGCTTGAGAACGCGTGCCGTTGATTTCAACATAGCCTTTTTCGCCACCGCCTTGCAGCTGAGCCACTTGATCGTTACGGCCAAAGCTGCCGCCCAAAACGCTGACATAGCCGTGTACGGGGGAGGTAAAAAAGTCGGGGGTGCTGCGCTCAAACATCACCACGCCTGCGCTGTTGCCTGGGCCGTGTTTCACGCTCTGTGGGCCTTTGAGAACGGTCACGCTGTCAAAGGATTCGGGGAAAACGTAAGCGGTGGGCGGATCCATACGGTTGCCGCAGCCGCCTAAAATGGTCTCGCCATCCAGTAAAATACTCAGGCGTGAAGCCGCCATGCCACGAAAGACGGGGTCGCCATCGGTGCCGCCCTTACGAATCACGGAAAAGCCAGGAATGTTTTTTAGTAAATCGGCGCCGTCATGGGCAGGGATGGGCTGGCGTGGAGCTTTGGGGTCGGTGGTGACAGTAAGCGGCTGCTCCATATTGGGCGCGGTGACCACCAGAGGGTCTAAATCGGTATGATCTGCGATGGCAGGTAATGCACTTGCGACTAAAACAGCAACAGCCAAGGGCTGCAATTTACCAAGGGACATGAGAAACCTCACCAGCTTAAAAGTTTAGTGAGGCGAATGTAGCAGCCTAGGTGCGACGGCTGAATGTGGCAAAGTGTCGCACCACCTAGGAGATACCCCTTTAAGCCGTGGTTTTTAGGAAGGCCAGCGCATCGGCAGCGGATTGCTCGGGTATTTCCTCCATCGGCATATGGCCACAGTTGTCGTACATAATGACTTGTGCCTGTGGGATGGCGGCTTTAAAACTGTCGGCGTGCGTAGGGGGAATCCACGCGTCTTGCTTGCCCCACATCACGAGAGTAGGGCAGCGCACTTGTTTCATCAGGCTTTTGTTAAAACCGCCTTTGTTGCGGATATAGCGCAATACTTCGGCGGCGGCTTGGCGGTTGCCTGCGCGCATCAGCAAATCGTAATAACGATCGAGCGTGGTTTTATCGAGGCGGGATTTATCGCCGTAAGTGGTGCGCACTATGGCATAGAGTACTTTGCGCGGCATAAAGGTGCGTGACGCCAGCCAGCCGCCTAACGGCAACGCCATGCTGATCAGCATCGCAGGTGGCACAAAGAAAAAGCCCGCGCTGTCGAGCAAAATAATTTTTTCGACTTTATCGGGAAAACGTGCGGCAAATTCCCAGGTCATCCAGCCGCCCAAGGAATTGCCCGCAAGGTGCGCCTTGTCGATTTTAAGCTCTTGCATCAAGGCCAAAATAAAATCGCTGTAAAGATAACGGCGCATGCCTTCTGGGTGTCGCCCTGTTAGGCCAAAATTGGGCGTGTCGATGCTGATCACGCGAAAATCTTGGCTGAGCCTTTCGCTCCAGCCATCCCAAGTGTGCAAAGACGCAAACACGCCGTGCAGCAAAATCAGCACTTTGGCATTGGGGTTGCCCGTGTTGTTGATATCGCGATAGTGCAGATTCAGCCCTTGCACTTGCAAAAAGCCCGAATCAGAGCGGACATGGCGGCGGGTTAATTCGGCAAAAGGAATGACGCCGACCTCGCCTGAAAAGGTATGACGGAGTGCGCGCAGCGTGCGTTTTAGCATTGTTATTATTTTCGTGATTTAAAAGAGAGCCATTGTGCAGGGTTTTCATTGTGAAGATAAGGGATTATTCTGCCAATAACCCAGCGGCAAACTGGGTTTTCCCTCATTAATTTATAGGAAGGCCAATATGGAAACTGTGATCGGCTTGATTTTCTCTGTACAAACGTTGGTGTTGATTTTTGTTTTGGTGTTACTAAAAAAGAGCATTATTTTTGTGCCACAAAATCGCGCTTGGGTGGTAGAGCGTTTTGGTAAATACCACGACACCAAAGAAGCAGGGCTGAATTTTATTGTGCCCTTTGTTGATCGCATCGCCGCCGACCGCAATTTAAAAGAAGTAGCGGTGGATGTGCCCAGTCAATCGGCCATTACCCGCGACAATATTACCCTCACAGTAGATGGGGTTTTGTATTTCCGTGTGCTCGACCCCTACAAGGCAACTTACGGTGTGGATGACTACGTTTATGCGGTTATTCAGCTGGCACAAACGACCATGCGTTCGGAGCTGGGTAAGCTCGAATTAGATCGCACCTTTGAAGAGCGTAGCTCTTTAAATAGCAGCATAGTGGAAGCCATTAACGAAGCGGCCGACCCTTGGGGTATTCAGGTTTTGCGTTACGAAATTAAAGACATTACACCACCGAAATCGGTGATGGATGCCATGGAAGCGCAAATGAAAGCCGAGCGGGTAAAACGCGCGCAGATTTTAGAATCCGAGGGCGACCGCCAAGCCGCCATTAACGTCGCCGAAGGCCACAAGCAATCCAAAGTATTGGCCGCCGAAGCAGAAAAAGCCGAACAAATTTTACGCGCCGAAGGCGAAGCGCAAGCGATTTTAGCTGTGGCTACAGCTCAGGCGCAGGCCTTACACCAAGTGGGCGAAGCCGCCAACACCGAGGCGGGGCAAAAAGCCATTCAGCTGGATTTAGCGACCAAAGCCATCGCCGCCAAACAAGCCATCGCCAAAGAATCTTCGGTGGTGATTTTGCCCGACAGCAGCACCGACGCCAGCACGCTGGTGGCGCAGTCTATGGCCATTATCAACAGCATCAATAAGAAGGTTTAGTATGGAATGGCTAACGCATAACCTCGCTCAGGTTTTATTAGGAGCAGGCTTGGTTGCGCTGATTGTGGATATGGCGATTTTTGGTTTTTCGACTTTTATTCTCGTATTTTTGGGGCTGTCATTTTTACTTACGGGTACCATGATGTGGCTGGAAATCATACCCAGCACCCTGCCTTTTGCGCTGTGGAGCAATGCCATTGTAACGGCGATTTTAGCGGCTTTATTGTGGCAGCCGTTAAAGCGCTGGCAAAACAAAAAAGTCGAAAAAACCGTTACGCAGGACTTTGCTGCACAGCAATTTATCATCAACGACGACGTCGATGATCGCGGCCTAACCTTTTATTTTTTTTCGGGCGTAAAGTGGAAATTAAAAAAGCCGTCGCCCTATTCCAAAAAATACCTTGGTTGAAGTAACGAAAGTGGAAGTGGGAGTGATGTGGGTTCAGCCTTGTGATTGACAGCTTTTTTTACGCGCCGCTTTTTATAAGTTATTTTGGCTTATTTATTGTGGCGTTTTTATCGGCCAGCTTATTGCCTTTGGGTTCGGCTTGGCTGGTGGTTTTATTATTGTCACAAGGTGAGCCTGCTTTACCTATTTGGGCTATTGCCACCTTGGGCAATGTGCTGGGTTCGGTGCTGAATTATGTCTTGGGCGTTTATGCCAGCGACTGGGTAAAAGCCAAACAAAAACCCGAAACCTGGGATAAAGCCGAGCAATGGTTTGCACGCTATGGTATCTGGAGCATGCTCTGCGCTTGGGTTCCTATCGTTGGCGATCCTCTCACTTTGGTCGCAGGCGTATTGCGCGCGAATTTTATGGCGTTTTTATTATTAGTAACCTTTGGTAAAGCGCTGCGCTATGCCGCTTTTATTTGGGGTTTTGATTGGGTAATGCAATAAATGCGTAAAAAAGTTTATGTGATATACACAGGCGGCACCTTGGGGATGCAAAAAAACGAGCGCGGCTACCGCCCTGTTGCCCATTTTTTTGAACAACAATTGCGCGCGCAGGCGGAATTAAACAGCGCGGATATGCCTGAATTTGATGTGCACGAATACAGCCCGCTGCTGGATTCATCGGATATTCGCCCAGAGCATTGGCAAAAAATCGCGCAAGATATTACTAGCAATTATGCCGATTACGACGGTTTTGTGGTGCTGCATGGCACGGATACCATGGCCTACACGGCGGCGGCTTTGCATTATTTATTTCCCAATTTAACCAAGCCGGTGATTTTAACTGGGGCGCAAATTCCATTAGTAGAGCCGCATTCGGATACTTTAAATAATGTGCGCAATGCCTTGTTTATGGCGGCTTTTGCACCGTTTGCGCAAGTGGCGGTGCTGTTTCAGCGTAAGCTTTTGGCTGCGCCCTATGTCACCAAATTCGATGCGCAAAGCTTGGATGGTTTTGCCTCACCACGGCGCGCGCCTCTTTTACAATGGAAAAATGATTTTTGCAGCGCTCAGGATCTAACAGCAATTACAAAAATCTTTCATGAAAAAGCTAAAAAAAGCATTGAAATAAAAGCCTTTAAACCTAAAAAAATTTCGGTTTTGCATTTTTTCCCAGGTATGGATTTTGAATTGCTCGCGGCTTATTTTCAGCAGCCTTGGGATGCCGTTATTTTGCTCAGTTTTGGCAGTGGCAATATCCCGCAGCACCCAGTATTGCAACAACAGCTGCGTGGCTTGTCCGAGCGTGGCGTGAAACTCATTAATTGCAGCCAATGCCCACGCGGCGAGGTCGAACAAAAATACGCCAGTGGTTATTTTATGGCCGACATCGGGGTGGTTTTTGCGGGCGATAAAACGCTCGAAGCGGCTTTGGCTTGGGCGCACATTGAACTTTAAAAAAAAATTTCGTTTAATGCGTGCGTTCATCATTTCGCGTGCAAACGCATTTTACTCTTAAGGAAATTGGCATGAAATTACAATCCATATTTGTCGCATCGGCTTTGTCTGTGGCGGTTAGCTCTGTCGCGGTTGCAGGTGATTTAAGCCGTGGCTTTTTAATTGAACAAGGCAATGTAGCCAAACAAGGCACAGCCTCTGTGGATCTCGGCGTAAACGGTGGCTATTTTTCAGGCGCAGCCCGTTTAGGTTTGGGTAAAGCAGAAGTGGTGTTGGGCG
>JAYRHO010000280.1:0-3000 GCA_041907245.1 Saccharospirillaceae bacterium | reverse complement strand
TTGGCCTGTCGGGGCTGATCACGCCTTCTTTGGATGAAATGGTCAATGTCGCCGCCGAAATGCAGCGTTTGAACTTCCAGCTGCCGCTGCTTATTGGGGGCGCGACCACCTCCAAGGCGCACACCGCTGTTAAAATTGAACCGCGCTACAAAAACAACATCACCTGCTACGTCGCCGATGCTTCACGCGCCGTAGGGGTCATGCAAAAGCTGGTGGACTCACAAAACCGCGCGCAATTCTGGGAAGAAACCCAAGCCGAATACGCCGTTATTCGTGATCGCGTCGCCAATCGCAAAAAAGCTCCTTTGCTCAGCTATGAGCAAGCCTGCGCCAATGGTTTTAAAGGTGACTGGAGCAATTACTGCCCGCCCAAGCCCAACAAACTGGGCATACAGGTGTTTAAAAATCACCCTATCGAGGAAATCATTCCCTTTATCGACTGGACACCCTTTTTTATCTCTTGGGAGCTGGCTGGCAAATTCCCCGCCATTTTGCAGGACGAAATCGTCGGTGAAGCCGCACGCAACCTTTTTGCCGATGCCCAAGCCATGCTCAAGCGCATCGTGGCTGAAAAGCTCTTTACCGCCAATGCCGTGGTTGGTATTTGGCCAGCGCAGCGCCGTGGCGCGGATGACGTCGTCATTTACAACCAAGACAAGACCGAAATCATCGCGGTACAACACCATCTGCGTCAGCAAATGGAAAAACAAAACACCGAGCCAAACTATTCGCTGGCCGACTTCATTGCCCCAGAAGGCACAGTAGACGACTACGTCGGCGGCTTTGTGGTGACCTCAGGCTTTGAGCCTGAAGCGCTGTCTATGAGATACAAAGAAGCCATGGACGACTACAACGGCATTATGGTCAAGGCGCTAGGCGACCGCTTGGCCGAAGGCTTTGCCGAATACATGCACCATAAAATTCGCACCGAAATCTGGGGCTATGTCCCCAATGAAACGCTGGACAACGAAGCCCTTATCGACGAGCAATACCAAGGCATTCGCCCAGCGCCCGGCTACCCCGCCTGCCCCGATCACACCGAAAAAGAAACGCTCTTTAGGCTGTTAAACGCCACCGAAAATACGGGCGTGTATCTGAGCGACAACTTTGCCATGATGCCGCCCTCCTCGGTCAGCGGCTGGTATTTCTCTCATCCGCAGTCCAAGTACTTTAACGTGAAAAAAATCAACCACGACCAAGTCGAGGACATTGCCAAACGCAAAGGCAAGCCCCTAAACGAGATGGAGCACTGGCTAATTCCCGTTCTAAACTACGACTACGATTAATTTCTGATATTTAAGGTGCTTATGGCCAGTGTTTACGCTCAGCTTCCCAAGATTGTTGCCCATCGCGGCGCCAGCGCCTACGCGCCTGAAAACACCGCTGCGGCCATAAAACGTGCCGCACAAATGGGCGCACGCTGGTGCGAAGTGGATGTCACCATCTCCAAAGACGGCGAAGCGGTGATTTTCCACGACGCCGAGCTCAACCGCTGCTCCAACGGCTCAGGCTTGTTGATTCAAAAAACCTTGGCCGAGCTTAAAACGCTGGACGCAGGCAGCTGGTTTTCCCCTGAGTTTAAAGACGAAAAAATCCTAACACTCACCGAGCTGATTACACTGGCCAACAGCCTCAAACTGGGGCTTAACATCGAAATCAAACCCACACTGGGGCGCGAAATCGAGACCGTAGAAGCCATGGTGCGCGCCTTTGCCGCCACGCCACCCCAGCAGTCGATTCTACTGAGCAGCTTCAATCCCTATGCCCTGCGCGCTGCGCAAAAATTACTACCGCAGTACGAGCGCGCCCTCAACAGCGAGGCCATCCCCAGCGACTGGCTGGAAAAGCTGAACGAGCTAGACGCATCGGGCCTGCACTTTCAAATCGACTTCTTTGACGCCAAGCAAGTAGCACAGCTTAAACAAACAGGGTTTTACTGCATGATTTTCACCGTCAACCAAGCCGCACAAGCCCATGAGCTGCATCAAGCGGGTGTGGATTCGGTCTTCAGCGACCACCCCAACCTGATATAACAAAAAGTAGAATACATATAGATAAATAGTAATTTTAAGAATAAGGCTGCTCTGCTAAAGTCCGCGCCCAGATTCAACTAACAACTAAGTGGTACGCGGACGTTATGTACATTTACGACGAAATCGACAAGCAATTGCTCAATGAACGCCTCGCTCAGTTCAGCGACCAAATGCAACGCTATTTAGACGGCAAACTGGCAGACAATGAGTTTCTGCCTTTGCGCTTGCAAAATGGCCTGTATCGCCAACGCTACGCCCCTATGTATCGCATCGCCGTACCCTACGGCATGCTGACCTCCACGCAGCTGCGTAAAATTGCTCACATAGCCCGCACTTACGACAAAGGCTTTGCGCACGTTACCACGCGCCAAAACTTCCAGCTGCACTGGACCCGTTTTGAAGAATGCCCCAAAATTTTTGCCGAGCTGGCCGAAGTCAACATGCACTCCATCCAAACCTCGGGTAACGTCATTCGTAACACCACCACCGACGAATACGCAGGCATTTTGCCGCAAGAAGTCACCGACCCTCGCCCCTACGCTGAGCTGATTCGTCAGTGGAGTACTTTCCACCCAGAATTTTCTTATTTGCCACGCAAATTCAAAATTTGCGTCAATGCCGATCCCGACGTTGACCGCGCCGCGCTCACCATCAACGACATTGGCGTTAACATTCGTAAGAATGCCCAGGGTGACATTGGCTACCGTATTTACGTTGGTGGTGGTTTAGGTCGCACGCCCATGGTCGGTGAAGTCATCAACGACTTCGTGCCCGAAGAAGATTTAATTACTTACTTGGCTTCCATCATGCGCGTGTACAACCAATTTGCACGCCGCGACAACAAATTCAAATCGCGCATTAAAATCTTGGTTAAAGCCATTGGCATTGCGCGCATGAAAGAACTGGTTGAAGCCGAATGGATTCGCACCCGCGACAGCGAAGACAAATTAACGCGCGCCGAAATTGT
>JAYRHO010000279.1:0-9432 GCA_041907245.1 Saccharospirillaceae bacterium | reverse complement strand
ATATGCCGTAGATTACGGGGCCGCCTTGGGCGATGAAGTCTTGCAGCCACTGCATCGTTATTTGCCCTGCTCTTCCAACGCTTGCGCCATCAAGCCTGCGGCTTGCTCATCCAATAGCTGCATAATGGCTTTGGAGCGCGAGGCCACCCAGTTGTGCGCCAAGAGCAAAGGAATGGCGACCAGCAAACCTTCTACTGTGGTCACTAAAGCCTGAGAAATACCGCCTGCCATGAGTTTGGGGTCGCCTGTACCAAAGGTGGTGATGGCTTGGAAGGTGACGATCATACCCGTCACCGTACCGAGCAACCCAAGCAAAGGCGCAATGCCCGAGAACAGCTTGATGATGGTTTGCCCAAGTTCCAGTTTTGGCAGCTCTTTAAGCACGGCTTCATCCAGCTTCGCTTCCAGCACCGCGCTATCGACAGGGCGCGCAATGGCGCTGTAACTGAGCAGCACTCGTCCCAAAGGGTTGTCGGCGGAGGGTTGGGTAAGGTTGGCGCGCTGAATACGCACACGCTTGGCTACTCCTTCAAGGTAAATCAAGCGCCAAGCGGCAATGCCCAAACCGATAGCACCAATGACCAAAATGATGTAGCCCACCAAAGCCCCTTGGTGGATGCGTTCCATCAAATCAGGGCTTTCAATAGACATAGCCAAAAGCGCACCACGGCTGGGGTCTAAGGCCAAGGGCGCAATATCCGCTGTGCTGGTTAAATAGGCTTTAGCGACCGAGTTTTCATCGGGCTGGCGCTTGAGTTCTTGCAGCTCTTTTAGCGTGCTGTCGTAACCCAAATAGCCACGGTCGTTGAGCGCATTAAAGACACCGATACGCGTGACTTTTTCGCTGGTGCTTTGGCCATCGACCGCCAAAACGGGCGCATCAAACTGGGTTATCGCGCCGTTGATGGTCATCTCTTGCTGCAAGGTAAACCACAAGGCTTCCAGCTCTTCGATGGTGGGCAGTTCTTTGGTGCTGGCAAGTTTGGCCAAGTCGGCTTTACGTTCGGTGATTTCCACTCGGGTCAGGCTATCTAAGAGCACCGTATTTAAATCGCCTGCAACTTGGCGCACCACGCCAAACATTTCGCCCAAATTGCCCGTTTGCAGACGCAATTCTTCTTCGCGCACAGTAAGGGCTTTTTCATTTTGATCGAATTGTTTTTTTAAGCTTTGCGCCAGCTCTTGCTCTTTTTTCAGTGCGGCTTGCGCTTCTTTTAATAGCTGCTGCTGGCTTTGCAGGCTTTGTTTGAACTCGGCTTCGCGCGCTTTATCTTGCGCGCTTTCCTGAGCTTGGTAATTGCCAATTTTATTAAGTAAGTCATCCAAAGAGGAGGCAGGCGCATCGGCGGCATTTACCCAAACGGCTGTGCCAAACAAAGCCAGCAAAGAAAGAAAAGGCATCCGTTTCATTGTGCAGCTCCTGTGTGGGCTAAGGTGGGCAAAGGCAGAATCATCAGCTCAGGCGCTGTGGTTTGCTGCGCCACTTTTAAGGCTTTGCGCAAGTCGCGTAAATAACCCTTGTCCAAGGCTTGCCATTGACCTTTGTGCCACAGCCACGCACTGTCGCCATCGTTGCTTAGGCGGTACAAAGCGGTGCGGCCTATGCGTAAAAAGTCGTAAGAAACACCTTCTTCTTTACTGCGGTAGGCCTCGATGCTGCGGCCGTATTCCACTTCAATTTGATAGGCTTCCAAGATGCGGCGAAATTTTTCAGAAACCGTTACGTCGGCACGCACTAATAAGTCTTTTAGCAAAGCCAAACGTGCTTCACGCTCTTGCTTTAAAAAAGGCACATCCAAGGCCACAAATTGCTCTAGGGAATCCAGCATGCGGCTCATTAACGGCAAAATACCGCGTTCGGTGCGCTCAATTTCTTTAATTTGGCGCGCCAAAGAAGCCAGCTCTTGGTCTTGGTTGTGGGTGATTTCCGTCATTTGTTTGTTGTACAAGGCCAACTGTTCGGTTTAGGCCTTAATTTGACGGTATTGGCTAATGGCTTCGGTGTTTTGATCGTCCAAAGCATCGATGCGCTTTTGGGCGTTAATACCTGAAATATCGGTGTTTTGAATGGCCTGCTGCGCAGGAGCCAGATTATCGGCATGTGCCAATGACAGAGCCAGTGGTAAAGCAAACAGGGCGAGCAAGCGCGGTTTTAGCATGGGAGATCCCGTACAAAAAATTTGGGGGCATTATGCCGCCCCTAGAAGAACTATTCAATAATCATTCGCAATTAGGCCGAGTTGGTCGGCGATTTTTTCGCTGCCTCTCGGCGCAATCACCGCACGGCTACCCGCTTGGCCACGCAAATACTGGTCGGCTACACGCTGTACGTCTTGCCAAGAACAAGACAGCAAACGCTCACGGAAGTTTTGGCGCAGCGCACGCGTACGGCCACTGCGATCCTGATGGAAGAACTGCTTGGCTTCACCTGCGGGCGAGCCTGGGCGGTCCATGCCACCAATGATGCCAAGGATAGACTGTTCGATTAAATCCTCTCCATTGCTCTTATGGAGTACCCAATCGATGGCAGCCTGGAAGTCGGCAAAAGTGCCTTCCACGCGCGGATCGCGATAGGAATAGAACTTAAAGCAGCCCAAGGCCGAATCTTGCGACGCGCCTGCCCCGTACGCACCGCCCTTTTCACGAATGGCTGTGTGTAAATAAGCGTTACGCAGCACCCCAGAGAGCACCGCCAAAGGTGCGCTGTCGGCGTGATCCAAGGTCACGGTGGGCAAGGCCCAAGCGCAGAAATTGACCTGAGTATCGACCTGCCACAGCACGTCTTTGGCAGATAGTTCCCACGTGGGCGCAACGGCCTGCGCCTTCTGTGCTTGCCAAAGCTTGGCCAAGGCGTCTTTGTGGGCCGCCGCGCCGTCTTGATCGTGAATCAACAGTGCCTCTTGCGGAGCTGGCAAAGCACGATACAGCTCCATAAGCGTCGCGCTTAAAAAGTCCGCACCTTGTTTTTGTGCCTGCGCCAAGCGCTCCTTAAGGGTTTTAATGCTGGGCAGCCCCGTCAGCGCATCACTGATGGCTGCCGCAGGGTTTAGGCTGCTGGCCGCCAGAGCCATCGCCAAGCCATGACCGTTGCCCGTAATGCCCTGCTCGCGGCGAGATTTAAGCTGCGTCAGTAAGTCCAACAGGCGTTCGCTTTCTTCAAATTTGGCACTGACCCAAGTTTCTTGAACCAGTGCCGAAAACTCGGCGGTTTTGCTGGCTAACGCCTTGCCCGACATCACCAAACTGGCTTGCAGCTTACGGGTGTCTTGTACCGCACCTTTGATACTGGCGTAAGCGCTTAGGCTACCCAAAGTGGCGGTTTGTTTTTGTTGTTGGGCGAGGTAATCGTTCTGCCCTGCACCGATTTCTGTCCACGCATGGGTAAAAAACGGCAACCAAAGATACTGATCAACGCTTAAAGCGGGCAAATCGGCAATCAGCTGCTGGTACACCAAACCGTTGGTGCCCACCACATATTCGCTACTGGGCAAGCCCTGTAGGTCGCGCGCACTGGGAGCCAGATAGCTGACTTCAGGGCGCACATCGGCAAGCGTGACCTTGGGTAAAATATCGGCGTCATCGACCTGAGCCTGACGCTCCTCAAGCGCTTGCGCTTGTGCGATTAATTCTTGTTTTTCGCTGGCGCTTAAGCGTTGTTGCAGTGCCTCCAACTGCGCCTCTTCCAGCCTTTTGCTTTCCGAGCTGATAGAGCGGTCTGGGCGCAAGCTGTAGCGCACACGATGGGCATTGTTGAGCAGCAAACGCGTTACCGCTTCTTGGATAAAGCCGGGCGTGCTGGCCTTTGTGCGCAGGCGCGCCAAAGCAGGCTCTAGGTTTAAGAGCGCCGCAGGATTGCCGTAATGAATGGCCGCTGACAGCGAGTTAAACATCAGCTGCAAGCCGTAAGGGTAATGATCGCCACCGATCTCACGCTGATGCAGCTCCAGCTGATGCAAGGAGGCTTCGATCATCTCTTGCGGTACGCCCTCTTTGGCCACTTGCTCCAGCGTTTGTAAAATCAACGCCTCGACCGCCTGTGCATGCTCAGGCTCGCTGCCCTCAAGCCCGCACATAAAGCTCATTTCGCGGTTGGAGTCCTCTAGGCCACACAGGGGCGAAGGCGCCAAACCCAGCTCGCTTTCCTCTAAGGCACGACGCAGTGGTGAGGCGCTGTTATCGAGCAGCACTTGGCTAAGCAAGTGTGCTTCAAGCTGGGCATCGAGATCGGTGCTCTCGCCAAGCAACCAGCCGACCACATGGTGCGTATTTTGCTCAAGCTCATCGCTGTCTAGGGCATAACGCTGCTCGATCGCCACAGGCGCTGGGTAGCGTTTTTCCAAGGGCACAGACCATTTTTTATCCAGCTTGCTAAAGCGTGCCAGCGCTTGGCGCTCCAGCTTATCTTGCAATTCGGCTACATCCAGCTGACCAAAGGTCATAAAGACCGCATTGCTGGGGTGGTAATGACTTTGATAAAAATCCAGCAGCTGTGCGTAGGTCAGGTCGGTAATACAGCTGGGCTCACCACCGCTGTTGAAGTGGTAGGTGGTGGTTGGGAAAAGTGCGCTGGAGATGCCCTGCCACAGCTGGCTCACAGGCGAAGACATCGCCCCTTTCATCTCATTGAAAACCACGCCCTTGTATTCCAGCTTGGAGTTGGGGTTGCCTTTTTCACTGAACTCAACGCGATGGCCTTCTTGCGCAAAATCCAGCGGGTGCAAGCGTGAAAAAAACACCGCATCCAAATACACATCGAGGAGGTTGTTGAAGTCTTTGTCGTTTTGCGAAGCAAAGGGATAGGCCGTCCAATCGCTGGAGGTCATGGCATTCATAAAGCTATTGAGCGAACGGCGCGTCATCATAAAAAACGGGTCGCGCACAGGGTATTTTTCACTACCGCAAAGAGCGCTGTGCTCCAGTATGTGCGCCACGCCCGTCGAGTCGTGCGGCATGGTACGCAGCGCCACCAAAAAGACTTTCTCGTCGTAATCGCAAGCCAAGTGGTAATGCACTGCCCCCGTAGCTGGGTGCTCATAGTGCAGTATCTCGATATCAAGTGATTCGACCTTGGTGCGTTGGATTAACTGAAAAGAAGACATAAAAACCCATTCATTCCTAAAAATAAAAGGCGCCCGAAGGCGCCAAGTGATTATTTAATATCGCGGTGCTTACATGGTGTGCGTCAAACGATCGGACTTGCGCGCACCAACCAATAAGGTTTCGATTTTGTCGCGGGCGATGGTGTTATCACCGATAAACTGCACGCCGACACCTGCAACTTTATTGCCCTGCGCGCCCTTGGGCGTAATCCAGGCGACCTTGCCAGCTACGGGCAGTTTTTCGGGGTCGTCCAAGAGCTTGAGCAACATAAAAACTTCGTCGCCCAGCTGATACTGTTTTACCGTTGGAATAAACAGCCCGCCGCTGCGCAAAAACGGCATATAGGCCGCGTAGAGTACGCTCTTGTCTTTGATGGTTAGCGATAAAATCCCACCGCGTGGGCCGCCTGCCTCTGTTGTCATGGTCATTCTCTCTTAAGCGGGTTTTAGCGCATCTTGCCAGCTAAGCAGCAAAGATTCGCACAAAAGCTGTTTATTATAATTACCAAAGCCTGCCAATTGTTGCTGGAGCACGCTCTGAATTTTGTCCTGCAAGGTTAGCAGTTTTACCCCATCGACGGTAGCGCCATTTAGTAGCCGCACCACCTCACCCTGTAGGCTGTGTTGCTGCACAGGAAGCTTGGCTCGCACCTTCATCGCATCGAGCAAAACCAAATAAAAACACTGCATAACAAAAGGCAGCTCCAGTTTGCTCCAGACCTCCGCCACTTCGGTGACCGTACGTTTTTGCGCGCTAAGCTCCGCCAGCTCTTGCAGCCATTGCTTTTGTGCCATGCTGCCTTCGGCCAACCATTGCTGCGCCGCCAAGGGCGCATTGCCACAGCGCGTTAGGGCGTGCTGCGCTTGCGTTGCGTTCAATCCCTGCGCACTAAGCCAAGCCACGCCTTGCTCGGTACTGGGTGCTTGCAAATGCACGCGCTGGCAACGGCTGCGAATGGTGGGCAAAACCGCGCCGCTACGCTGGGCCTCTAGGATTAAAAAGCTGTCGCCACTGGGCTCTTCGAGGGTTTTGAGTAAAGCGTTGGCGGCGTTGATGTTCATCACTTCCGCAGGGCGCAAGATGACGACCTGCGCATGGCTGATTTGCGGCGTTTGCACCAGCTGCTCATTGACCTTGCGCACGTCATCGACTTTGATCTGCTTGCTGTCTTCTTGCGGCTCGCACAGCAGTAAATCGGGGTGCGTGCCTGCGGCAAAGAGCTGACAGCTGTGGCATTGGCCACAAGGCGCGCCAAGCTTTTTTGCTTTGACTTCTTTGCACAAAAGCCACTGCGCCAACTGCAAAGCAAAATCATGTTTGCCCAAACCTTCATGCCCAGTAAGCAGTAAAGCGTGCGCCAAACCGCCTTGGCTGCGCCTGACCAGATCTTGCCACGCCTGCTCTTGCCAAGGGTAAAGACTCATAGCAAAGCCTCAAGCTGTGCCACAAGCTGGCTTTGCACTTGCGGCAAGGGCAAAGCGGCATTGATGCGCTTAAAGCGTGGCGAGCGTGCGGCCAGGGTTTGAAAGCCCTGCTCGACGCGCTCAAAAAACGCCAAGGCTTCGCTTTCAAAACGATCCACGGCTTCGCCTCGACCGCGCGCTCTGGCCATGCCAACCGATAAAGGCGCTTCCAGTAGGAAAGTGCAATCGGGCTCCAGCCCTTGCTGCACCAGAGTTTTAAGCTGCTCGATTTCGTGCAAGGGCAAGCCTCGACCATAGCCTTGATAGGCCAAGGTGGAGTCGGTAAAACGGTCGCACAATACCCAAGTACCTTGCGCCAAGGCGGGGCGAATTAGGTTGTCCAAGTGCTGAGCACGCGCAGCAAACATCAACAAAAGCTCGGCACGCGCTGACATCGGCTCGCTGTGGTGTGCTTTCAGCAATTTTTCACGGATTAGCTCGGCAATGGGCGTGCCGCCTGGCTCGCGCGTGGTAATGACCTTAATGCCGCGCTCGTTCAGCCAGCTGGCACAAAAGGCGATATTGGTGCTTTTACCCACCCCTTCGCCGCCTTCAAAAGTAATAAATACACCTGTCACTGCGGGTCTTTCCTCGCTTGCGGGGTGGAGCGATAGTTGTTAACGCGTTTGAGCTGATACTCGCGCACCGCTTGGTTGTGTGCCTCCAGCGTGGCCGAAAACACATGGCTGCCATCACCGCGCGCGACAAAAAACAATTCGTTGCCCGATGCAGGATGCAGTGCCGCTTCGATGGCCTCTTTTCCTGCCAAGGCAATGGGCGAAGGGGGCAAGCCAAAATGTCGATAGGTATTCCACGGATTGCTGCCATCTTGCAGATGCACACGCTTAAGGTTGCCATCAAAGTCTGCCCCAAGGCCATAAATCACAGTGGGGTCGGTTTCAAGGCGCATGTTTTTTTCCAATCGACGCACAAACACCCCCGCAATTTGCGGGCGCTCTTGCGCGACGGCGGTTTCTTTTTCCACTATGGAGGCCATGATCAGCGCCTCGTAAGGCGTTTTGTAAGGCAAGTTTGGCGCACGCTGCTGCCAAGACTGCATCAAAACTTTGTGCAAACGTTGGTGCGCCTGAGTGAGCAAGGTCGATACTTTTTCACCACGGAAAAACACATAGGTGTCGGGGTAAATCCAGCCTTCGGCACTGCCTTCAAGACCTAAGCGCTGCGCCACGCTTTCCAAGGTAAGCGGGCTGATGTCCTGAACCAAAGCAGGCTCGGCAGATATCACAGCCAGCGCTTCGCGCAGTGGTCGCCCCTCGACCAAGGTGATTTTATGAGCCACAGGCGTGGCGCTTTGTAAAAACGCCAAAAAACCTTCGCCATTTAGCCCCACGGGCAAATCAAATTCGCCCTGGCGCAAAGATTTAAAGCCCAAAACACGCGCCTGCAAGCGCAACAGCCAAGCGTTGGGCAGCCAGCCTTCGTTTTGCCACTTAGGTGCAAGAACCGCCAAGCTCTGCCCTGCCTGAATTTCAAGGCGCACCACCGCGTTGTTTTGCAGCGGCAACTGCCAGGCCCAATACAGCGCGCCCGCCGCTAATGCCACCAACAGCAAAAGTAAAATCCCTAGTTTTTTGATCAAAATAAACGCTCCAACTCGTGCTGTAAGGCCAAGCTTTGCTGCCAAGTGAAATCCTGAGAATACTGTCTGTGCGCCAAGCGCTGCACGGGGATAATGCCATTTAAGCTGTTACAGAAAAACACGCCCTGCGCCGCCAACAGCACCTCGGCATCGACTTGCGCCTCGACGATATCGTGCAGAGTTAAAAGCCAACGTCGCACCACACCATTAACGCCACACAAATCCAGCTTGGGCGTATGAAGCTTGCCGTCTTGCCACCAAAAAACGTTGCTCATCGCCCCTTCCACCACCTGCCCGTCTTGGTTGAGTACCAACATTTCTTGGCAGTTAGGCGCAAAATGCTGGCGAATCAGCACTTGTTCAAGGCGATTTAAGTGTTTAATGCCCGCAAGCCGTGGCTGATTACCCAAACGCACTGGGCTGATATCGGCCTGAAAGCCCTGAGGAAAGCGCGCGCAGGCAAAACTGGGGGCTGCAAAGGCTTGCCAGATAAAAGTGGCCTCCGCCTCTTGGGGAATGACATAGCCACGCTCGGCCACGCCACGACTGATAATGAGTTTGCCGCCACTGCGCTTTGCCGCTTTAGGTAAAGCCGCCAAGGCCACCACCAAGCGTTCCAAGGTGGAGCTGGGGAAAAATAACGCATCAAGCCCTTCGCGCAAACGCTCTAGGTGAAAACCCCACAAAGGAATACCGTGCTGGCCGTCCCTGCGCAGGGTTTCAAACAGCCCGTCGCCATAATGCAACGCGCGATCGGCAAGGTTTAAACCCTGCTCTTCTTGCCACGCCTCATTATGCCAAAGCCAATTGCTGCTCATCCGTTGCTCTTTAAAAATGACAGACATAAAAAAAGCCGCATCTTAACCTAAGAGGCGGCTTTTTTCACAGCGAACGCTTAAACGTGCGCGATGATGTAATCGATGGCTTCCTGAACGGTGGTCAGTTTTTCAGCGTCTTCATCAGGAATCTCGGTTTCAAATTCTTCTTCCAGAGCCATTACCAGCTCAACGGTATCTAAAGAGTCCGCGCCCAGATCATCCACGAAAGAAGAGGAAGCTTTAACGTCTTCTGCCTTAACACCCAGTTGTTCACAAACGATTTTCTTTACGCGTTCTTCAATGTTGCTCATAACGTTTTCCTACTTTTTAGTGTTTTCTAAGGTTAATAGGCCTTAGCCCATATTCATACCACCATTCACATGAATGGTCTGACCGGTAATGTAACGAGCCGCATCACTGGCTAAAAAAGCAACCACAGCAGCAATTTCCT
>JAYRHO010000278.1:0-10100 GCA_041907245.1 Saccharospirillaceae bacterium | reverse complement strand
TATCCACGCCAGGCAGGCGCACAAAGAAACTCAAACCACGGTATTCATCTTTAGCCATAGTTGCAGGTGTGAAATGCTGCGGCTCGTAGCTGGGCACCACGGAAAATTGAATATGACCTAGGCCGTCGGCATGCTCATAGCGATGAAAAATGTCTTTTTCACCAAAAAGTAAATCGCAGCTATTGAATAAATAAATAATGTCTTTGCCATTAAAGGGCTGGTCGGGAGCGGCAATCGCATGGATTACCAACACCAGTTCGGCATCAGGGCGCGTGCTCAGTTTCTCTGAGGTTTTAGCGGCAAAGTTCACAGGGTACAAAGGAATCGGCTGCACCAAATCGGCTACTTCTTCTTCGGCGCTGGGCTCTACCGCAACGGCCTCATCGAAAGCCGCCGACAATCCATGCTCAGGCTCGGTTGTCTGCGCTTGAATATCAAGCTCAACCTCAAGAGTTTGCGGCAAAGGTTCAGCCTCTGGGTTGGGGGTTAAATCCAAGGCCGATTGCACGGGTTTTGGGGGTTCGACATGAATAGCAGGCGCGCTTTGCTCGTCCGCACCCAGCTCCTCGACATCAAGCAGCATAGGTACAGCTTCATCCAAATTAACAGGGCGCGCCTTAGGGATAAGCTTGGGCTCAGGAAAATCGGGAGCGACAATAGGCTCAGGCTCAGGCTTGCTTTCGGACTTAGGCGCAGCACTGGGCGTGGCCGCTGTTGTTGCCGTCGAGGCGAAAGCATCAGGCTCGAACAG
This sequence comes from Saccharospirillaceae bacterium, assembly GCA_041907245.1. Lineage (GTDB taxonomy): Bacteria > Pseudomonadota > Gammaproteobacteria > Pseudomonadales > Oceanobacteraceae > Venatoribacter. The sequence continues at coordinate 9,349 of JAYRHO010000278.1, read as the reverse complement.
CTCGGTCGAAAAATCGGCCCTGTCGTCCTGAGCTTTAAACTCAAATGAGCCATAGGCGCTGGAATTTGAATTAGAAGATATGGGCTCTTGGCCAAAGAGTGGCTCGGTTTTGCTGTGATCTGCGGCACTACGCACGCGATAGCCACCACTGGGAAGCTCGGGGTTGGCGTTGGCATGATGGCTGTCTTTGCTTGCACTGGGCTCTAAACTCATACGCAAAGAGTTTTTTTGCTTGCGCATACGCCGCAGGCCGTCGACCACAATAAAAACGACCAAAGCCAGTCCCAATAAAATCAGGAGTGTGCGCCAGCTCCATTCCATTTTTACAGCCCCTAGAGTGCCCAATTCAAAGCGCGTGATTTTTACATAAGAACAGGGCTAGGCATAGCCCTTGAGCGACCAAGCTGCCTTATTTTGCGCCTCTAAACGCAGGTTTTGGCAGCGGTCGAGGGGCTGCGCGGCTAAGCCTCGCGCGTTTTAAAGGAGGAGGCCAAGGCTTTCAACTCGCAGGCCAAGGTTTCTTGCTCTTGCGCTACCTGCTGAATTTCGCGCGCGCCCGTTAAACTTTGCGCGGCATCATCGGCAATGGCATCCATGCTGCGCGCGACTTCGCGGCTGACCGCCACCTGTTCCTCCGAGGCGGTGGCAATTTCAGCCGACATATCCGAAATCTGTTTTACCTCGGTCAAAATTCCATTAAAGATTTGCTCCAGCTCATTGGAAAGCTGCAAGGTATCGGCCGACACTTTGCTGCTTTCTTGCATGGAGCTGGCGGCTTTATTTGAAAGCTCGGTAAAGCTTTGAATGATATTTTGAATTTCAGCGGTCGAGCTGTGGGTTTGCTGTGCCAGTTTGCGCACCTCATCGGCCACCACCGCAAAGCCACGACCGTGCTCACCTGCGCGCGCCGCTTCGATGGCGGCGTTTAAGGCCAGCAAATTGGTTTGTTCGGCCAAATTACGAATCACGTCTATCACTTTAATCATGGAGCTGGAACGACTTTGCAAATCGCGCATTAAGCCGTCTACGCCCTCCACCGAACCTGCCAACACACGCACCTGCGCTACGCTGTCGCGCACATGGCTTTCGCCTTCTTCGCTTTTATGGCGCACGCTTTGCGCGGCCTCCGCCACTTTCAAGACGTTTTGCGAAATCTGCGCGGAGGTTGAGGACATTTCTTCACTGGCGGTCGCAACCTGCTCGACATGCTGCTGTTGCTGTTCGATATGGCGAGTATTGCTTTGCGCCACGCTGCTGTTTTGTGCCGTCGCCTTGGACAATTTATCACTGGCTACGCCCAGCTCGTTTAATGAACGTGACAGCAGAGAAAACAGCTCATCCACATGCAGCGCAATAGTGCCCATTTCGTCTTTCGAGCCAACCTGAATCCGCACCGTTAAATCTTTATTACTCATGCCCAAACCCAAAGCACGGTTAAGGTTTTGCGTCTGTTGATTTAAACGGCGCACCATCATTAAGCCCAAAATCGCACCAACGAAAACCACCGCCACCATAAAAATCAGCGTCCAAATTAAATGCTCTTTGGCGCTGTTTTTGGCTTGGGTCGAGCTGGTGACAATTTCAGTTAAAATCTCTTGCTGGCTTTGCACTATGCGGTCGATGCGCGCCGTAGTGTGCTCGTACCAACTGGAGGTGGACAGTTGCGCCGCCTGATCAGGGTCGATCAACTGCGCGCGCCGCTGTAATAAGTTTTGATTTTCAGACGAGTTCAGCATGGCTTGCCAAAAACCCAGCTCGTTTTCTTTTAACAGCGTGGCAATCGTCAGCTGCAAGTTCTGCTGTTGGCCGTGATTTTGCAAAATGGGCGTCAGCGCTTTGGAGCTGTAATCGCCTTTGCGCAAATAGGCCAAGCCGATAGCCCGTTCTTGCCCCGACATTTCGGTAAGCTCGGCAATCGCCCAATACACCATGGCTTTACGCAAACTGTCGTCGGTTTGAATACTTTGCAGCGTACTTTTGTTGTACTGCATCAGGGCGTTGATTAAACGATTGAACTCGGCAATGGCTTCTTGAGCGCTAAGCTGCTTGGACAACACCTTTTGCCTTACAGCGGCAACACTGGCCAAAGGGGCATTCAGCTCGGGGGCTTGTTTTATCAGTGGCGAATTTTGCAACGCGCGCAGCGCTTGCTCGGCCGTTTCTTGCTGCGCGGTCAATTCCCGCTTGGCGTTTTCTTGAGCCTCAGCACTGGCGCCTAAAAAACTGGCGGTACGCCCACGCTCACGTTGCAGCTCGGTGACCACGGGGTTTAACAAACGCATAAGCTCGGTTTGGCGCAGCAAATGGCTCATATTGGTGTTTGTCTGCCAATTGCTATAAAGCTGGCCGAAAAACATCAGCTGCAAGATCAATATCGGGGGAACAAGCAGCAGCAACAGCTTGCTGCGCATGGACAAATCGTTAAACCAATTCATAGATTTTCCTATACTACTTAAAGTGCGAATGTTATCGACCACCGCCTAGAACGCTTTAAGTGTAGAAGAAAAAATACAACTGTTTAATTTTCGTTTTAGGCGCATCCTTGCACCTGAAATACGCGACAAAGGCCGCTTTAGATCATACGAATCGCACCGTCGATGCGAATGGTGTCGCCGTTTAAATAGCCATTTTCAATAATGTGCGCGGCCAAAGCGGCGTATTCGCTGGGGTTGCCCAAACGCTTGGGAAAAGGCACGGATTTCTCAAGCGCTTGACGTGCTTCGTCGGGCACTTCGTTCATCATGGGTGTGCCACAAATCCCTGGGGCAATGGTCATTACCCGAATGCCGTGGCGGGCTAGCTCTCGCGCCAGTGGCAGCATCATCCCGACCACGCCCGCTTTGGACGCGGCGTAGCTGGCTTGGCCAATTTGGCCATCAAAGGCCGCAATCGATGCGGTATTGATAATCACACCGCGCGCGCCATCTTCCTGCGCAGGCTGTTTGGCCATGGCCGCCGCCGCCAAACGCACAACGTTAAAAGTGCCCACCAAATTCACCTGAATGCCTTTGGCAAAACTGTCCAAGGAGCTGGGATTTAAGTCGCGATCCAGCACCTTTTGCACCACCGCAATGCCCGCACAATGCACCACACCCGCCAAAGTACCAAATTGGCTTTGGGCAAGGCTGACCGCTTTTTGCACATCTTGCTCTAAGGTGACATTGCAGGGCGTAAAGCAGGCGTTATCGGCGCCCAATTTTGCCACTAGGGCGGCACCTGCTTCTAAATTCAAATCAGCAATTACAACCTTGCCGCCCTTGCCGACCAAATATTCCGCTGTGGCGGCACCCAAACCCGATGCCCCACCCGTTACCAAAAAAGCCTGATTGTCGATTTTCATAATTGTTCTCTTTTCAAGGTAAAAATGCGGGTTTATTTAGCCACAGAGGCCAAAAAATGCCTACGCCCTTGGTGCTCATTTTTTACTGCGTGCTCGACTGTTATTTTTAGCGCTTTTTTTACAAAGAAGTTTTAGAGGGCAGCAAAAAACGACATAAAAAAAGGGCGCATCCTTGCGCCCTTGCTATGCCTTAGGCGGGTTCTGCCGCTCGGGCTTTTTCAAAGGCTCAGGCTTGGCCGTAGAAGGTTTTGCCATCCTTTGCCATCGCGCGCGCCATCTCTGGTACACGGAAACGCTCGCCCAGTTGGTCGGCCAGTTTATCGGCATTGGCGACAAAGACGGGCAGCCCTTCAATGGTTTCGATAAAGGAAATCACGCCACCGGTTTGTGGTGCAAAGCCCCAACCGAAGATGGAGCCAATATCGGTTTCCGATGGGCGCGTAATCACGCCTTCGGCCACGCAGTGCAAGGTTTCCACCGCTTGCGCGTAGAGCAGGCGTTGTTTAATGGTATCCACACTGGGCTGAGTGTCGGCCACAGGGAAGTTTTCAACGAGGCCCGACCACAAAGATTTCTTGCCGTCTTCTGGGTAGTCATAAAAACCCGTACCTGCTTTTTTACCAATGCGATTTAACTGGTGCACCATTTTTTCTACTACTGTGTCGGCGGGATGGCTGACGTAAGCCTCGCCCAAATCTTTTTTGGTTTGACGGCCAATGCGGTCCATCAATTCCATCGAGACTTCATCACTTAAGGCTAAGGGACCCACGGGCATACCTGCGAGTTTGGCGGCATTTTCAATCAGTGCAGGCGCCACACCTTCTTGCAATAAAGCCATGCCTTCTTGCACATAGGTGCGGAACACGCGCGAGGTGTAAAAGCCACGGCTGTCGTTCACCACAATAGGCGTTTTCTTAATTTGCTGCACAAAATCCAGTGCCCAAGCGAGCGTATGCTCACTGGTTTCTTTGCCCATAATAATTTCCACCAGCGGCATCTTGTCCACGGGTGAGAAAAAGTGCAGGCCAATAAATTGCGCTGGGCGTTTGCTTGCTTGCGCTAAACCAGTAATGGGTAAAGTAGAAGTGTTAGAGGCAAAAATCGCGTCCTCGCCCAATACGGCTTCAGCTTTTTGCGTGACATCGGCCTTAATGGCGCGGTCTTCAAAAACCGCTTCAATAACCAAATCGCAGCCTTTTAAATCATTAAAATCGGTGGTGGCTAAAATACGATTTAATGTAGCATCGGCTTTGTCTTGTTTCATTTTTCCGCGCGACAGGCGTTTTTTAAGCAGCTCCTCTGAGTAGGATTTACCGCGCTGCGCGGCATCCAAATTCGTATCCAGCAACACCACGTCCATGCCACTCATCACCGAGGAATAAGCAATGCCCGCACCCATCATGCCTGCGCCTAAAATACCGATTTTTTTGAATTCTTTTTTCTCGATATCTTTGGGGCGATTTTTCAGTTTGTTGATGTCTTGCAAGTTCACAAAGAAACTGCGAATCATCACTTTGGCCTGTTTAGAAAGCAGCAGCTCGGTAAAATAACGCGCTTCTACTTCTAATGCTTGGTCTAGCGGTAATTGGCAACCTTCGTACACGGTTTGCAAAATACGCTGCGGCGCTAAATACAAGCCCTGAGTTTTTTTGCGCAGCATGGCTTCAGCGCCGATAAATACCTGAATAACCGCAGGCGTTTGCACTGCGCCACCTGGCAATTTAAATTTTTTATCATCCCAAGGCTGCACGCAGGCTTTGGGATTGGCCGCTAGCCATTCTTTGGCCTTAGTAAGCAGCTCGTCCTCGGCCACCACTTCGTTGATTAAACCCGCTGCTTTGGCTTCTTTGGCTTTGGCTTGCGTGGCTTGCAGCAGCCAAGGCAAAGACGCCTGAATGCCCAGCATACGCGGCAGGCGCTGCGTACCACCGCCGCCTGGCAACAAACCTAAATTTACCTCAGGAAAACCAAACACCGCCTTGGGGTTATCGGCGGCAATGCGATAATGACAGGCCAACGCCACTTCCATGCCGCCGCCTAAAGCCGTGCCGTTCATGGCGGCAACAATGGGTTTGCCGCCCTGCTCCATTTGGCGCATTAAACTGTGCAGGCTTTTGATGTAAGCCATGATGGTCGCGGCATCTTGTTTCATGCTTTGAATTTCGTGCAAATTCGCACCGACAATAAATTCTTTTTTGCCTGAAGTTAAAACGATGCCTTTGACTTTTTCATCGACCTGTAATTGCTGCACTTGTGCGGCAAATTCAGTCATTGCCGCTTGCGATAAAGAATTAACGGGGCCGCTTTGGTCGTTCCAAGTTAATACTGCGATACCATTGGCATCGATGCTGGTCGTAAATACATTACTCATAGTTATTCTCCTAAGGGCGGCTGATGGCTGCTGAATAAAAACACCGCCACGGTTTGCTTGTGTAGGTAGATAATTCACAGACACGCCGTAAATCCATCCATGGAGGCTCCCATTTGCCATCCATGGCAAATGAGGGTCTGTTCTTTATCTACCTACACGCAATCGCGTAGCTCATCTTTCACATCAAATCTGCAACACCATCTCCGCTCTAAAATTTGTTGATTTGCGTATATTTCGCAAGCTATTTATGAAGTTTGTTAGTGGCGTTTCCGTGCTTATTGAGCAGACCGTGTGCCGCAGGGATGCGGCACTCGAGCCCCCAAGGATGGGTTCACGGCGAGTCTGCGAGGTAAGTGCGGAAAGGTAGCCACTCAAAACAAACTTCAGCGCTAGCCCACGTTATACGCGTTCAATAATGGTCGCCGTGCCCATGCCGCCACCGACGCATAAATTAATCAGCGCGGCGTTTTTATTTTGGCGTTCGAGTTCGTCTAATACCGTGCCTAAAATCATCGCGCCCGTAGCACCCAGTGGATGCCCCATGGCGATTGCGCCGCCGTTGACGTTGATTTTGCTGTGGTCGATGTTCAACTCTTTCATAAACAGCATCACCACCGAGGCAAAGGCTTCGTTTAACTCCCACAGATCAATATCAGAAGCTTGCATGCCCGCATTTTTTAAGGCTTTGCGTGCCGAGGGCGCGGGACCGGTGAGCATAATGGTGGGTTCAGAGCCGACCGAGGCCGCCGCACGAATGCGTGCACGTGGCGTAAGGCCCAGCGCTTTGCCCATTTCTTTCGTGCCAATTAATACCGCCGATGCGCCATCGACAATGCCTGAGGAATTACCCGCATGGTGCACATGATTTATTTTTTCAACCTGCGGATAGACTTGCTGGGCGATGGCGTTAAAGCCTAATTTTCCGTGCTCCTCAAACGACGCTTTTAAGCTGGCCAAGGAGTCCAGTGTGGCGTCGGGGCGCATCAATTCATCACGATCGAGCAGCATTAAACCCAGCTGGTCACGCACAGGAATAACGGATTTATTAAAATAGCCATTGGCCCAAGCGTGCGCGGCGCGACGTTGCGATTCCACCGCGTAGCTGTCTACGTCTTTGCGCGAAAAGCCGTGCAAAGTGGCAATTAAATCGGCAGAAATTCCTTGTGGCACAAAATTTAATGCGTTGATTACGGCTGGGTCGGTGTAATACGCGCCACCGCCTGAGCCCATAGGCACGCGCGACATGCACTCCACGCCACCACCAATAACCAGCTGCGCCTCACCGGCTTTGACTTTGGCGGCGGCCATATTCACCGCCTCCAAACCCGAAGCACAAAAACGACTCACGACCGTGCCTGCACAGGCTTGGTTATAGCCCGCCATCAGCACAGCGGTGCGCGCAATATCCGCACCCTGCTCCATCACCGGCTCCACACAACCGAGCACCACATCATCGAGCTGGCTGGTGTCTAAATCGTGGCGTTTTTGCAGTTCTTTTAATAAACCCGACATTAAATTTACGGGAGTTACGCTGTGCAAAGCACCGTCTTTTTTACCGCGACCGCGCGGGGTGCGCACGGCATCAAAAATATAAGCATCAGTCATTTTTTACCTTCTGATTATTCTTAGACCGCTAAGGTTTGCTGGCTCGTTCAAGGCTTTGGGGCTATGTTTGGTTTAGGTTTCATAGACACGCCGTAAATACTTCCCTGTAGGCTCGCGTGCCGCCTCCTTGCGGCACACGGTCTATTCAACCTAAACCAAACGCCTCGCCTTTCACTTCGCCTAAAAACCTCCACGGCCAACTTATTCATCCTAATCGGCAAAATAATGACTGATTAGGTACTGGTACTTGATAAACGTTGAACGCCGAACGCCCAACTAAATAGTTCTCGAAATAATTTCCTTCATAATTTCCGAAGTGCCCGCGTAAATACGCTGCACGCGCGAGTCGGCCCAGGCGCGAGCCACGGGGTATTCCCACATATAGCCGTAGCCACCGTGCAGCTGCACGCAGGCATCGTTAATGCGGCCTTGGGCTTCGGTGGCCCAAAGTTTTACCGAGGCAGCGGCGTCGATATTGAGTTTTTTCTGGATGTGTAATTCCAAGCAGCGATCGACATAGCACTGCATTACTTCTAATTCCGTGCGCAGCTCCGCCAGTTTAAATTTGGTATTTTGAAAAGAGGCAATGGGGCGGCCAAAGGCTTGGCGTTCTTTTACATATTTAACGGTTTCATCGTACACCGCACGCGCGCCTGCGGCGGCAATAATGGCCACGCTTAAACGCTCCTGCGCCAGCTCTTGCATTAAATAAATAAAGCCTGCGTTTTCTTTACCCAGTTGGTTGGAGGCGGGCACGCGCACGTTATCAAAAAATAATTCAGAGGTGTCTTGCGCCTTCATGCCGACTTTTTTCAGATTTTTTCCTTTGGCAAAACCTTTGCGATCGGCCTCGACTAAAAACAGTGTTACGCCTTTAGCGCCTGCACCCGTATCGGTTTTGCATACCACGATATAAAGGTCAGCGAGCTGGCCGTTGGTAATAAAAGTTTTCGAGCCGTTAATCACAAACTCATCGCCGTCTTTAATGGCCGTGGTACGCACACCCGCTAAATCCGAGCCCGTGCCAGGCTCGGTCATGGCAATGGCGGTAATCACTTCGCCTGTGGCCATTTTCGGCAGCCATTTTTGTTTTTGCGCCTCCGAGCCGTAATGCAAAATATAAGGCGCGACGATATCCGAGTGCAGCGAAAAACCAGGGCCTGAGGCAAAGACGCGGCCTTGCTCTTCAAGAGCGATGGCGCTGTAGCGAAAATCCACGCCGCTGCCGCCGTATTCCTCAGGAATATGAGTACACAAAATGCCCGCCTCGCCTGCCTTAAGCCAAGCTTCGCGCGAAATATGGCCTTGTTCCTCCCACACTTCCCAGTGCGGCTGAATTTCTTTTTCCATAAATTTGCGCACGCTATCGCGGAAGATATTGTGCTCTTCGGTGTAAATCGAACGAGGGATCATCAGATGGCTCCTAATTTATTGTTGTTTTTTTATCCAAACGCCACCAGCCTACCGAGGCTTTTTAGCCACAACAATGAGCAAAGCGCGCAAAATGATTGGCTTTTTTGCTCACAAAGTTCAAGATTGCCAACCATTTTTGCCAATTGGCGCTTTTGGACTGTCAAGGCTAAGATGCACCCTTCACATTTGAGTTTGCTGCTATGCCCGCCGTCGGCCTAACCATTTTATTACTGTCGTTAAGCAACGTATTTATGACCTTTGCTTGGTACGCGCATTTAAAAGACTTGAGCAGCAAGCCGTGGTTTGTCGCCGCGATTTTGAGCTGGGGCATCGCGTTTTTTGAATACATGCTGCAAGTGCCTGCCAATCGTATTGGTTACACCGCGCTTTCTTTAGGGCAGCTTAAAATCTTGCAAGAAGTGATAGCCTTAACCGTCTTTGTGCCCTTTGTGTTTTTTTATATGAAAGAGCCGTTAAAGTGGGATTATTTATGGGCAGGCCTGTGTATTTTAGGTGCGGTGTATTTTATTTTTCGTAGCAATTAGGGGAAAGCTATGCGTGCTATTTTAATCGGCATTTCTGCTTTGTTATTAACAGCCTGCGGTGGGGCTTCCATGCCT
>JAYRHO010000277.1:0-6667 GCA_041907245.1 Saccharospirillaceae bacterium | reverse complement strand
GTCGGTTGCGACAAAGCCATTTTGCGCATCCAAACCCACAATAATGTGGCCAGGGAAGGCTTGGCAGGCTTCTTTCACAAAGGCGGGCTCTTTCACGGCCTTGGTGCCGATAATCACATAGCTCACACCGGCTTTGAGGTAATGCTCGATGGTCTCAAGGCTGCGAATACCGCCGCCGATTTGAATCGGTAGCTTGGGGAATTTTTTGGCGATGGCCGTTACGGCTGCACCGTTGACGGGCGTGCCTGCAAAAGCCCCGTTTAAATCCACCAAATGCAAACGACGGCAACCCGCATCCACCCAGCGCTGCGCCATGGTGACGGGGTCGTCGCCAAAGACGGTGGAATCGTCCATACGGCCTTGGCGCAAACGTACACACTGGCCGTCTTTTAAATCAATCGCAGGAATAACGAGCATGGTATTTCCTTTCCGCACCACAAGAGTGCTCATACATTTTTGTTAAAATCGCGGTAGCGGCGGGCATTGCCCGCCATGTTTGAACATATTGAATAATGGAGGCCAATGGCCTCCGCTACGCTCACCAGAACTATTGCCCCTGACCATCCCAACGTAAAAAGTTTTTCAGCAGGGTTAATCCCGCTTGGTGGCTTTTTTCTGGGTGAAATTGCACAGCAAATACATTGTCTTGCGCTAAGGCGACATCAAAGTCGATGCCGTAATGACAGCGGCCAACCACCTGTGCGGGGTTAGCGGCTTGCACATAATAAGAATGCACAAAATAAAAACGGCTGTGGTTTTCGATGCCTGCCCAAAGGGGGTGCGCGCTTTGCTGCACTTGGTTCCAGCCCATGTGCGGTACTTTGAGTGGCGTGCCGTTTTCATTCAGGTCATGGCCGAAAAACTTCACCTGGCCTTTAAATAGCCCCAAGCCTTCGGCGCCACCGTTTTCTTCGCTGTGCTCCAGCATAGCCTGAAGCCCAAGACAAATGCCCAGAAGCGGCTTGGTGCGGCGCACTTCGTTGATCACCTGAGCGAAGTTTTTACTGGCCAGCTCAATCATACAATCACGAATTGCACCCACACCTGGCAGCACCACACGATCTGCATTCAGAATTTCATCTGAATTTGAGCTAACAACAATCTCTGCATTGTCGGCGACGGCACGCAGCGCACCTTGCACCGAATGTAAGTTGCCCATGCCGTAGTCGATAATCACGCATTTTTGACGAACAGCCATGATTTACAGCACACCCTTAGTTGAGGGCATCATGCCTGCCATACGAGGGTCTTCACTTAACGCCATACGCAGCGCGCGGCCAAACGCCTTGAAAATGGTTTCGGCTTGGTGATGAGCGTTAAAGCCTTTGAGGTTATCAATGTGCAAAGTCACGCCAGCGTGATTCACAAAACCTTGGAAGAACTCCCAAAACAGCTGGGTATCCAGTTTACCGATGCTGGCGCGGGTAAATTCCACGTTCATAAACAGACCAGGGCGGCCAGAGAAATCCACCACCACGCGCGACAGCGCTTCGTCTAACGGCACATAAGAATGGCCATAACGCACCAAGCCTTTTTTATCGCCTACGGCTTTAGCGAAGGCTTGGCCTAGCGTAATACCGATGTCTTCGACCGTGTGGTGGTCGTCGATGTGGTTGTCGCCTTTGCAGTACACATCAAGGTCAATCAAGCCATGGCGAGCAATTTGCTCCATCATGTGCTCTAAAAAAGGCACGCCTGTATCAAACTTAGAAACACCCGTGCCATCCAAGTTGATGCTCACTTTTATTTTGGTTTCCAAGGTGTTGCGTTCTACCGATGCCGTGCGCGCCATGTTGTCTCCAAAGTCTCGCCAAATCGAAAGGAAAGCATTATAAAGCAAAGCGTTAAAGAATGTACCTCAAGGAGCCGTGCATGCCTGTTTTACTCGAACAGATCCACAAACCCAACGAAGCCGACTGGATCGACCTCGAAAAAATCCATAACGACACCGCGCCAGATGGGCTGAAGTTCAACCCGCAACAGCTGCGACATTTCTTAGACCAAGACGGCTGGGTGCTGGCAGGGCGCTTCAACGACCGCATTATCGGCGTGATTCTCGCCCAAAAAACCGCACAGGGCATAAAGCTGTCGCAAGCAGGCGTGCGCACCATCACGCAGCGACGCGGGGTGATGCATCAGCTGCTGCATTTCATCAGACAATGGGCCAAAGAAAACCAGCTTGCGCTTATCATCGACCACTGCCCTGCGCACTTGCAGAACGCCTTGCTAAAACGCGGCTTTCACCAACAAGGCGAGCAGTTGTTCCATCCTTGAAAGGCTGTTATCCACCACCTAAGCTTTTCAGGCTAAGGCTGGATTTGCATACTGCACCGAGAGTTTTTAATAAAAGGCCCGTTATGAAACCCCTATTTCACTTTCTGATCGCTGCATTTTTACTGGCATTCAGCCACCTAAGCTTGGCTGTCACCGGCCCAAAAGAAGTGATCGAAAACGCCACAGGCGGCGTGACCGCCGAGCTTATCAAACTGACTCAGGCTGAGCGCACCGACGCCAAAATTCGCGAACTGGTGCTGAAGTACATTATTCCTGCTGTCGATGAACAGCGCGTAGCCATGGGCGCATTAGGAAAATACTGGCGCACCGCTACCCCAGAACAAAGACAAGCCTTTATCGAGCTCTATCGCGAGCTGCAAATCCGCACCTACAGCGGCGCATTCAAAGCCTTTAACGGTGAAAAATTTGCCGTAGAAGAAGTGGTGCTTAACGACGAAGGCGACAAAGCCATAGTCAAAGGCAATCTAAAACAAGCCGATGGCAAGCTGATTCCCATTCAGTTTCGTCTCTATCAACGCGACAAAAATTCGCCTTGGCTCACCTATGATGCCGTAGTGGCGGGGCTTAGCATGGTGAAAACCTACCGCGACCAGCTCAGTGAAAAGTTACAAAATATCAGCATGGATGAGCTCCTTCAGGAACTTTCACAAAAGAACACCCCCTAACAGACACTCCTTGTTACTGCTTAGCTGGCCTTGCGCCAGCTTTTTTTTGCCTGCACAGCGCATTTTCCATTTTTGACTACACTTAGCCGCGTATTCTCTTTTATTGTGCTGCCTGTCCATGTCCTTTTTTTCGAGCTTCAAAAACGACCTAGTCAACCTTCCGTTTAAATACAAGCTGGCGTTTGTGGCGGGCTTTATTACTGGCTTGACCCTGTTGGTCAGCTACCTTGCTCTGATTTCGCTTGAGTACCATTTAGCTAAACAGGATATAGAACAAAAGCTGCTGTCTTTAAGCCAAGTGCTTTCCGCACAAACAACCATCCCTGCCGACAACGACGACCTGACTTTTATACAAAAAAACATTGATATTTTAAAACTCATTCCGACCATTGAGCGCGGCTGTGTGTACGACAAAAATCAACAGCGCATCGCTATTTTCTCTAGCACAGGCGACACCAAGGCCTGCCCAGTTTTTTTAACCGAACTCACACAGCAAGAAAAAAACATCAGCATTTTAACGCCCATGCATGTAAACGATACCCTTATAGGTTCGCTTTATATCGAAGCAAAGCTAGACAACTTCTACAATCGAATTAAAACCTTTTCACGCTATGCCATCTTGATTTTTTTATTCGCAACGGCATTGGCTTTTATTTTCAGCCATTGGCTGCAAGCCATTCTTATTTTACCGATGAAAAACCTAGCAAGCGCTCTTAAAAAAATAATTAATAGTAAAGATTATTCCATTCGCGCCAACCGCCAAACCAACGACGAGCTGGGCGAGCTAACGGATTTATTTAACAACCTAATTAAAACCATTGAACAAGAGCACTTGTCTTTGCAAAGCAACAACGAACGCTTTCGTCGCGTCGCCTCGCTCTCGCCTGTGGGGATTTTTCAAATCGACAAAAATTTGAAAATTACTTACGTCAATCAGCGTTGGCGTGATATTCATAATATTGCACGCGAAATCCCCGACACCAGCGAATGGTTTGAATGCTTCTCCAAAGCCGATTTAGACATCATTAAAAAAAGCTGGCAAACACTGGAGAACGACCAAGAAAGCTTAAAAATGGATGCCCGCTTAACCCTCTCCGATAAAAATCAGGTTTGGGTGCAAATTCATATTAGCGCGCTGCATGATACCAAGGGTGAGCTTATTGGCTATCTGGGCGCGGTTTCGGATATTTCTGCGGTTAAAGATGCGCAGCTGCAAATGGAAAAACTGGCACTTTACGATCCTCTAACTGGCCTAGCGAATCGCCGTTTGTTTTTAGATCGCTTAGAAAACGCCGTTATAGCGGTACAGCGTAACCACTCAAAAGTAGCGTTGCTGTTTTTGGATATGGATCAATTCAAACGCATCAACGACACCCTTGGGCACGATGCGGGCGATTTACTCTTGCGAGAAGTGGCGCGACGGCTTAACAACAATGTGCGCGAAAACGACACAGTCGCACGCGTAGGCGGCGATGAATTTACCATCCTTCTGACCGACATTCATACCAATACCGATATCGCCTTTGTTGCCGAGAAAATTTTAAAATCGCTAGCCAACCCCATTCAAGTTAAAGGTCAAGAAATCACCACCTCCGTGAGCATTGGCATTACGCTTACCCCCGATGACTCCATCGACCCCAGCAAATTATTAAAAAATGCCGACCTGGCCATGTATCACGCCAAAGAACTTGGCCGTAATAATTTTCAATTTTTCTCCGAAGAAATTAATCGTTCTGTGCTTGAGCATTTAGAAATAGAGCGTGAGATAACTCTGGCTTTGGATGCTGAGCATTTCTCTTTAGTTTTTCAGCCAAAAATTAATTTAAGTGATTTTGCTATCAACAGCATGGAAGTACTGCTGCGCTGGCATCATCCTAAAAAAGGCTTAATCACTCCTGACAAATTTATCCCCGTTGCCGAAGAAACAGGGCAGATTCTCGCTAGAGGTAATTGGGTGTTAAAACAAAGCTGCATCGAAACGCAGACGTTAATCAGCCAAGGCTATTTGCCTGCTCATGTGCGCGTGGCGGTGAACCTTTCTGCAAAACAATTTGCCGACCCTTTATTGCTTTACCGCATCCGCCAAGCACTGGCAGACAGCGGCCTGCCCGCCTCTTGTTTAGAGCTGGAAATTACCGAAAGTACCTTAATGCAAGATGTCGAGAGCGCCATTTTAATCATGCAAGAAATTAAAAACCTAGGCATTCATATAGCCATCGATGACTTTGGTACGGGCTATTCGTCCTTATCCTACATTAAGCGCTTCCCCATCGACGTGCTCAAGGTTGACCGCTCATTTGTGATGGATATCCCGCAGGATCAAAATGACATGGCCATCACCGCTGCGGTCATTGCCATGGCGCATAAGCTGCATATCAATACCGTTGCGGAAGGGGTTGAAACCATCGAGCAGCTGCACTTCTTGCGGGAGAACGCCTGCTACGAAGCTCAAGGCTTTCTCTTTAGCAGACCCTTAACGCTGGATTCACTTCGCCTCTTTTTACAAAACTACAATGCCACCGACATTGCGCAACTGGCTGAGCGCGGTTAAGCCCTTTATACTCGCTCTTTTTTTTACAAAAGCCGATGCCTTCCTCTTTTAGTCAAACGCTGCTGCACTGGTTTGCCCAACATGGTCGCAAAGACCTGCCTTGGCAAAAAAACATCACTCCTTATCGGGTGTGGGTATCCGAAATCATGCTGCAACAGACGCAAGTTGCGACTGTGATTCCCTACTATGAGCGCTTTATGGCGCGCTTTCCCAGCCTCGAAGCGCTGGCAAACGCACCTAGTGATGAAGTGCTACATCACTGGAGTGGCCTAGGCTATTACGCGCGCGCGCGTAATTTACAGCGCTGCGCTCAAGAACTTATGGCGCACTATCAAGGCGAATTTCCTCGCACTGTAGATGAACTGAGCGCTCTGCCAGGTATTGGCCGCTCAACCGCCGCAGCCATTGCCTCCATCAGCATGGGCGTGGCAGCGCCTATTTTGGATGGCAATGTCAAACGCGTACTGACGCGCTTTTACGCTATTGAAGGCCACCCCAGCATTAAAAGTGTTGAAAACCAACTGTGGCAATTGGCCGAAAAACTCACACCCAGTTCACAAACTGGCGATTACACTCAAGCCATGATGGATTTAGGCGCAACCCTATGCACGCGCACTCGCCCTGCCTGTGGCATCTGCCCACTGGCACCCAAGTGCCAAGCCTTGCACCTTGGCCGCGCCAGCGATTTTCCAAGTAAAAAAATCACCAAACCCAAACCTGTTAAAAGTCTTTATCTGCTGATGCTACAAACGCCCGATGGCCGTTTTTTACTTGAAAAACGCCCCAACCAAGGCATCTGGGGAGGGCTTTGGAGCTTCCCTGAGGCCACCTCTGTCGATGAGGCCTTGCTTCTTGCCCACCAATTAAGCGCTGGCGCTATCACTCAGACGCACGCTTTACCCGAGTTTCGCCACACTTTCAGTCATTTTCACTTGGATATTCGCCCCCTACTCTACCCACTGCAACACGCAAGTGCGGTTCGCGAAGGCACAAACACTCAAGCTTGGTATCACCCAGAAACCCCGCTGGCTATCGGCCTTGCCGCTCCTGTTCGCCAACTACTTCATAAGGAACACTCATGACACGCATGGTTTATTGCTTGAAATATCAACAAGAACTAGAAGGGCTGAACGCTCCACCCGTCCCTGGCATCAAG
>JAYRHO010000276.1:0-1659 GCA_041907245.1 Saccharospirillaceae bacterium | reverse complement strand
CTTAAGGCGGGAATACCATAAACTTCTTCATAGCCGCTCGCATTGATGGGAATAATACGACCCGCGTAGTTCGCAGCGATCAGATTACGAATGACCACTCCGCCCAAGCTTTCACGCTTTTCCGAAGCTCCTATCACCGCAATGGATTTGGGGGCAAAGAACAATTCGAGGGAACGCGTACCCATGTGATGATCCTTAAATTCAGTTGGCGCGCCAAAGCAAGCCATATACACTAGCGCAAATTATGACAAAAGCATGACGGGATTATGACCACTGCTTACTATTCCTTCCAGCAGCATTTTGAACACATCACGGGTTCAGATCATCCCGAACATCCACTGCGTATTCTTGCCATTGAACAAGAGCTGCAAAACCGTGGGCTGTGGCCAAAACTTCTCCATATTGAAGGCCAAAGAGGTGAGCAAAGCGACATTCTACGAGCGCACAGCCCAGGCTATGTGGAGCAGCTCAAACTCATCCAGCCCGAGCAAGGGCACATCTACGTCGATGACGACACACCCATGGCGCCTGGCAGCCTAGAGGCCGCTTTTTATTCCGTAGGCTGCTGCACCCAGGCGCTAGACAGCCTGATGCGCCAAGAGTTCAGCAATGCTTTTGCCGCCGTGCGCCCGCCTGGCCATCATGCCGAACACCGAGTGAGCAAAGGCTTTTGCTTTTTTAACAACATCGCCATCACCGCGTTGCGCGCCGCCGACAAACACCATTTGCAGCGCATCGCTATTGTGGATTTCGATGCCCACCAATGTAACGGCACGGTCGATATTTTGAAAAACGACGCGCGCTTTTTGATTTGCTCCAGCTTTCAACATCCGTTTTATCCTTACAGTCACTACGAAGAAAGCCGCTACAACAATCTGATAAACCTGTATTTAAGTGCAGGCGCAGGCAGCGATGAATTTCGCCAAGGCGTACGCAGCCTATGGCTTCCCGCCCTAGAAAGTTTCGCTCCCGAGCTTATTTTGGTGTCCGCAGGCTTTGATGCCCATCGCGACGACCCGATGGCTGAACTGTGCTTGGTGGACGACGATTACCGCTGGATCGGTAAAAAAATCCAAACCTACGCGCTTAAACACCAGCTGCCTTGGCTCGCTATTTTAGAAGGCGGCTACAACCTCAATGCGCTAGGGCGCAGCGTGAGCGAATTTATCGCGCAAATGCTTAAAAACTAAGCAATAGCGTTGTTTTACATACAGCTTTTCACCTTTCTACAACAGAATCACAACACTTCCCAGGCACGATTTTTGGCATGCTAGCGCCACTCCTTGCTGTTTTGGAAAAGCTCGCATGCTAAAGCGCTTGAACGACGAAAACTCCGAAGTCCAAATCTCCACCCCTTGGCTGCGACTGGTGTTTATTTTGGAATGGCTGGCGATCAGCGTTCTAAGTTTGAGCGCTTTGTGGCTACTAAATAAGGCTTTAAGCCTCTAATTTCGTTTCTAGCGCATTGATTTATAAAAAGTTCTTGACGCCAATAAAAGCTCAAGTATCATACGCGCCCATTGGAGGGATGGCTGAGTGGTTGAAAGCACCGGTCTTGAAAACCGGCGACGGTTGAACCCGTTCTAGAGTTCGAATCTCTATCCCTCCGCCACATTCTAAAGCCCTGATCCGTCAGGGCTTTTTTATTGGTGCAATTTG
>JAYRHO010000275.1:0-3669 GCA_041907245.1 Saccharospirillaceae bacterium | reverse complement strand
TTGCACTTGCGTATGGGCACGCGCCAGTGTTTTTATTTTTTCTTCGTCTTCAGGGCTTAAAGCCTCATCCATCAACACCGCCAGAGCACTGCGTGCGATGCTAAATACGCTGTAAATCAGTACCACAGCGATCACCAACGCAATCAACGGGTCCATCCAATACCAGCCACGATCCGCCACCAATAACGCTACTATAACTGCTGCGCCCGTTAAAATATCGCCGTAGTAATGTGCGGCGTCCGCCTCGACCGCGAGCGAACGTGTTTTTTTGCTGACATAACGCTGAAATAAAACCAAGGCGGTTGTTAGTAAAATAGAAAAGACCATCACGCCAACGCTTTCACTCACCGCTGTGATAGCTTTGGGATTTACCAAACGCTCCCCCACTTGCAACAGCAGTAAAACACTTGAGCCTAAAATAAAGGCCGACTGAATTAAGGCGGCAATGCCTTCGGCTTTGCTGTGACCAAAAGGATGATCATCGTCGGCAGGCATCAGCGCGTAACGAATTGCATAAAAATTAACCAAGGACGCGACAATATCCATCAGCGAATCGAGCAAAGACGACAGCACACTGGTGGAGTCGCTGATACTCCAAGCAAAAATCTTGGCACAAAGTAAGGTGATGGCCGTAAGCACCGAGGCATAGGAGGCCGCTTTTATCAAACGATTGGAATTTTGCATAAAAAACCTAAAAATAAACGTAAAAAACTTCGGATTGAGTGCGCGTCAAATGCTCCGCCGTTCTTTTATCCTGATTTAGATCAGTAGTATAACACCCTAAATCAATTTCTTTGGCACGTTGCCGCCTTTGCACGAAGCGCATTAGTGTTTACACTGCCCGCTCTCACCATTCTAATACTTTCTAATTAGGGATATTTTATGCGCAAATTGCTTGGTACAGCGGTGCTCGCCGCTTTATTAGCTGGCTGCTCAGCCGCAACGCCATTACTTCTTGCAGAAGCAGGTGGCCATCAGGTTGCTCGTCACGACGAAGATATTAAGGTTCGTGCCGCTGCCGCCTTGAAAGAAGAGCCTGATCTGCTCACATTTTCGGTACAAGCCATCAGCCGTGGCAAAACCGAAGAAGCGGTGCAGGTTTACATGAAAGGCTATTCCGACAAAAGCTACAGCGACAACATGAAGTCTTTGGCTTTGTATCAAATCGCCTTGCTGTACATGAACCAATTTAACGACGATCGCAACGATGATCGCGCGCTGCAATATTTAAACCGCCATCTTATTGAGTTTCCCGCCTCTCGCATGCGTGAGCGCGTGCAGGCGCACATCAATATTATTGAAGCGCGCAAAGCCGAAGGCGTACAACAATCTGCGGTGCAGCTGCTTAAACAGGTTAACCGTGCGGAGCTGTTGAAAACCGAACACAACACTTACGATAACGAGTTGACCGATATGAGCGAGCGCGCCATTACGGAAAATCGTACCGCCGATGCCGAGGGTGTTTATTTGGTGCTGTACGATAACAAAGCTTCATCCAGCGATATGCGCGCCAAAGCCTTGTATCAGATTGGCTTAATCTATATGAGCCCTTACAACAAGGAAGGTAATAACAAGAAAGCTTTGGGCTATTTCCGTAAAATTACCGAGGAATTTCCCAACACCGATACGTCCAAGAAAGCCGAGAAACGTATCAGTGAGCTGCTGAACACTCAGCCGTAATTAAGGGTTGGGCGTAAGTTTGCAGTATGCGCTTACGCACCGCCTGCTCCAGCCCATCCAAATGTCGCTCAAGTTCTTGGGCGATATTTTTTTCCAGCAAAGCCCCAGCGCAATTGGCAAAGTCGGCAAATTCTTGTTGCAGCAAAGCCAAGGCTGTACGTTGCACAGGAAAAATGCACTGCATCGCTTGAATCTGTGCATCCACGGCCTGCGCCATCCGCTCAGGAGTTTGCAACTGCGCGCTTGTCAAAGGCTGGCCAAAGCTGACAATCACTCGTCCTTTAAAACCCGTAAGCCCTAACAAAATACTGCGCGTGTCTTCATCGGGGGCTTTTTGATACTGGCCTGTGCTGGCCAAAATGGCGAGCTCTTGCGCTTTCAAGCGATCACAAGGATCCCATTCGTATTGAATGCACACAGGCACAGGATTTAACACGCCAAGGGCACGAGCAAAATCTTCTTGCTGTTCACGCCCTGCGAGCGCCAACATTTTTAATACGGCGGTGTCGGTGGCGTCGATGCCGTCTTTGGCTCGGCCTTCACGCTGCGCCAGCCACACGCTGCTGCCTGTTTGAATGGTCTGACGAATATAGCCAGACAAGCGTTTCAGCTCTTTTAAACGCTCGCGCCCATTACTGATGCCACGCTTCACCAAAAAACTTTTATTCAAACGCATCAGCGCCGCGACTTCAGGCTGCTTGAGTAAGTTATCACCAATGGCAATATGCCCTGTTTTCCATCCTGCTTGGTGCAAGCTGTAATTCACCAACATGGGGTCCATGGCAATATCGCGGTGATTCGACAGCCATAAATAAGCTTGGTGAAGATCGAGATTTTCCAAGCCTCGCACTTCAATGGCCGAGGTCGTGCGCTTTAAGACGCGTTCCACCCAAGCTACCACCAGCTGCTGCACCTCCTCGACCGTGTGCAATTTTTGCAGGCGGCGTTTAAATGCCCAGCCCGCCATAGGCGTCATGGCGGTGCGCACGAACTTGGGCAAATGAGGAAAACGGTAGGCCAGCAAAGCGTGCTGAAGCACTTTAGAATCGGACAGACGAGCTAATACATCAGGCACCTCGTGATCAAGGTGCGGTCTGATATCGAAAAAAGGATCGTGCATAGAATGAAATTCAAACAGAGAGGCGCAATAAAACTATTGTCGTAAAGGCATGCCAACAAAGCAATGGACTTTTGGTATGCTAGTGGGGCTTTACATAAAATTGGGGATAAACATGATAGGCCTGTGGCAACCTGCCAAAACAAATCCGATCGACTCGGCTCTTTTGAAAGAATTTGCAGCATTAGGAGCTTTGGCTTTCTCGCAAAATATCGATCTTAATGCCGCGCTAAGCAGCCAGACACAGCAACAAGCTCAGGCTTGGCTCAAATTAAAAGAAGAAGACTGGCAAGCCAGTTTAGAAAGCCTTGAGCTGGATACGCTCTTCCCTTTGGCCATGTTTTTTACTTTGGCGGAAATGCAATTAAGCGGCTATCAATGCGGAGCGCGCAACCCCGCCATTTGGTGCTTTCGCTGGTTACGCAAACACCAAGCGCTGCCTGCCAAAGAGCAGATTCAACAGCTTAAAAAACGAACGGATAACCGTTTTATTCCTTACGGCAGCGTGCTTTAGCCCTTGAGGCTAAGCACCTTTAAGGAGATCAAAGAGTTTGGTTTGGCCGTCAGGCCAAGGCAAGCAATACCACGTATCTGGGCATGCGCTGGGCGCTGCTGGGTTTAATAAAATCATCAGTGCTTCGTTTTTGCCTTGCTCGACCATCAGGCGCTGCACCGTTTCCCAGTGCGCACTTCCCATCAGCACAATGGCTTTGGGTTGCTGCAACGCCAGCTGATAGCCAAAAGCCACGGCATTATGTGTAATGAGTGGCTCCCAGCCAGCTTTGCGAATCAAGGCCGCAAGCTCAATGCTGTGAGTAGGCTGCTCACACCACAGCAGTAAAGTCTGCACGGTTTGCACCAGCTCCGCAGGT
>JAYRHO010000274.1:0-2531 GCA_041907245.1 Saccharospirillaceae bacterium | reverse complement strand
TTTACCGCCAGAATCACCACATCGGCTTTGGCGATGGCTTGTTGATTATCGGCGCAGGTGAGAATGGCGAATTTCTTTTCGAGGGCCAAACGCTGGTCGAGGCTAGGGTCGGACACGCAGATGGAATGAGCCTTGATTTCACCCTGAGCCAGCAGGCCACCAATGATGCTGGTGGCCATATTGCCACCGCCAATAAACGCAATCGAAGTCATAGCAACCCCTAAAAAAATGTCGGCAAAGTGTAATAGCAGCCAGCAAAAATAGCAGCATCTTCTTTAGAGGGAGGTAGCAAGGTACAAGGCTCGGGTAGACGCCTTGCGCAAGGTGCTAGACATTGCGCAAGCTTGCTTTACCATGCCTTGCAAATTTGTATGACAGTGCCGCACCCGAGCAGTTACACTCAGTGGCATTTTGCATTTGATGAGGATACTTCATGGATATTACCGAACTCTTGGCTTTTAGCGCTAAGCAAGGCGCATCCGACTTGCACCTTTCTGCGGGCTTGCCGCCTATGATTCGCGTGGATGGCGACGTGCGTCGTATCAACTTGCCAGCGCTGGATCATAAGTCCGTGCACGCACTGGTGTACGACATCATGAACGACAAGCAGCGCAAGGATTACGAAGAGTTCCTAGAAACCGACTTTTCCTTTGAAGTGCCTGGCGTATCACGTTTTCGTGTGAACGCCTTTAACCACAATCGCGGTGCGGGCGCGGTTTTTCGTACTATTCCATCCAAAGTACTGACCATGGATCAGCTGGGATTGGGGCAGGTCTTTAAAAACCTCGCCGATATCCCGCGTGGTTTGGTGGTGGTGACAGGGCCTACAGGTTCGGGTAAATCCACCACCTTGGCGGCCATGATCGACTACATCAATGAAAGTAAGCAAAACCACATTCTCACCGTGGAAGACCCCATCGAATTTGTGCACGAATCCAAACGTTCGCTGATTAACCAGCGTGAAGTTCATCGCGACACCTTGGGCTTTAACGAAGCGCTGCGCTCGGCCTTGCGTGAAGACCCTGACGTCATTCTCGTGGGTGAGTTGCGTGACTTGGAAACCATTCGCCTGGCACTGACGGCCGCCGAAACGGGCCACGTAGTTTTTGGAACTTTGCACACCAGCTCCGCCGCCAAGACCATCGACCGTGTGATCGACGTTTTCCCAGCCGCTGAAAAATCCATGGTGCGCTCGATGTTGTCAGAGTCTTTGCAGGGCGTTATTTCACAAACCCTGCTGAAGAAAAATGGCGGCGGTCGCGTGGCGGCACATGAAATCATGATAGGTACCCCCGCGATTCGTAACCTGATTCGTGAAGACAAAGTAGCGCAGATGTATTCGGCCATTCAGACAGGCGCGACCTATGGCATGCAGACCATGGATCAATGCCTGGAGCAGTTGCTGCGTAAGGGCTTGATCAGCCGTGAAGCGGCACGCGAAAAAGCCAAAGTTCCTGATAATTTCTAAGCAAGAGGCGCAGCAATGGAACAGTTTTTACGACTCATGGTGGAAAAGGGCGCGTCCGATTTGTTTGTGACCGCAGGTGTGCCACCCTCGATGAAGGTGAACGGCAAAATCATGCCTTTGACGCGCAACAAGCTCAGCCCCGAGCAAGTGCGCGAGGTGGTGTTTGGCCTGATGAACCAAAAACAGCAAGCGGAATTTGAAGAGAAAAAAGAACTGAACTTTGCCATCAATGCCTCGGGCATTGGTCGCTTTCGTGCTAGTGCCTTTTATCAGCGTAACGTCTGTGGCTTGGTGCTGCGTCGCATTGAAACGCGCATTCCTACTGTAGAGCAGCTTGGCTTGCCCGATATTATTAAGGACATTTCTATGTCCAAGCGCGGCTTGATTCTGTTTGTGGGGGCAACGGGGGCGGGTAAGTCTACGTCGCTTGCGGCCATGATTGGCCATCGCAATCACAACAGCAAAGGCCATATTCTCAGCATTGAAGACCCGATTGAATTTGTGCATTCGCACGATGGCTGCATAGTGACGCAGCGCGAAGTCGGTTTGGATACCGAAAGTTTTGAAGTGGCGCTGAAAAACGCGCTGCGCCAAGCGCCCGATGTGATTATGATCGGCGAAGTGCGCTCGGCCGAAACCATGCAGCACGCCATTGCCTTTGCCGAAACGGGGCATTTGTGTTTGGCGACCTTGCACGCCAACAACGCCAACCAAGCCTTGGATCGTATCATTCACTTTTTCCCGCCAGAGCGTCATAGCCAAATCTGGATGGACTTATCGCTCAATCTGCGCGCCATTGTGGCGCAGCAGCTCGTGCCTACCTCGGATGGGCGCACGCGCCGCGCCGTGGTGGAGGTGCTTTTGAATACGCCCTTGGCGGCGGATTTGATTCGCAAAGGCGATGTGCATGAGCTTAAAGCCCTGATGACGAAATCCAATGAACTGGGAATGCAGACCTACGATCAAGCCTTGTACGCTTTGTACTCTCAGGGCGAGATTACTTACGATGATGCTATCGCTTTTGCTGATTCGCCCAATGATCTGCGCTTAATGATTAAGCTCG
>JAYRHO010000273.1:0-5253 GCA_041907245.1 Saccharospirillaceae bacterium | reverse complement strand
GTGCCGATATCATCGGAGTATTCCTTCGCCAACGCAGCAAAGTCTTCGCCTTTTTCCAAACGCGCTTTCAATTCCAAAGCGAGGGTTTTGGTTTGCTCTAAATTACGTTTGTCGTTTACTTCCAGCAAAATATGGTGCGCTTGGCGTTGCTCGGCCTTACCTTCAACAGCCAGTGCTTTTTGGTAAGCAGCATCCAGTTCTTCCGCGCTGACGCTTTGCTTGGCCAGCATGTCGGCCAAACTCAATTCGATATAACGCACACTGACTTGCTCTGGAATACGCAGCTGATCTTTGCTGGCTTCATAGGCTTGAGTAATTTCTGCATCCGTCACCTCAGCCTTAGCTTCCCAATCACGTCCTTTCACCTCGGTAAAACGGAAAGTACGTTGCTCTTGCTCCAATGCGCCCAACAGCTTGGCATCAAAAGGTGTGGCAAAACTGCTTAATGCAAAACCTGCCTGAGCTTGATTGACTGCGCTTTCTTCCGCCAATTTGGCACGAAAACCCAGTGGTGTTAAACCGTTTAGGCTAAGCACGGTTTGGAATTGTTCTTTACTAAAACGCCCTTCTTCTTGAAAGGCAGGAATCGCCACGATTTGATCATCAATCATGCGCTTTGACGCTTTCAGACCCAGCTTTTGCGCACGCACCACGGCAATTTTTTCTTCGACAATTTGTTCAACAGCCGATTGGCGTAAAAACTTGTCGTTGAACATTTCCTCATCGAAGTTTTCGCCAAACTGACGCTGAAGGTTGGCCTTTTGTTGCGCCATCGCATTCGCCACTTCGGCTTCAGAGACTTTTTGACCGTCTACTTTGATTGCGGCGCTTTCGCCGCCACCCAAAGATACGATGCTTTCAACGCCCCAGAGTGCAAACACCAGAATTAAAAAACCCATGATGATCTTCGCGATCATCCCCTGTGCGTTGTTACGCATTGTTTGTAACATGCTTCCTCCAGTGCTTCTGTATTCTTCTTTTTTGGAATGCTGATAAGAAAAAAGCGCATCCAAGATGCGCTTCTTTATTTAACCTTGAGCTTATCGCTTGCGCAAAGAGCAAGGATTAAGCCAGCTTAGTTCACCGCGTCTTTCAGTGCTTTGCCTGCTTTGAAGCTAGGAACATTGGCCGCGTCGATTTGGATGGTCGCACCTGTTTGTGGGTTGCGGCCAGTACGAGCTGAACGTGCTTTAACTTGGAAAGTACCAAAACCGACCAATGCAACTTGATCACCCGCTTTTAAAGCTTCAGTAATGCTATCAACCATAGCGTCTAAAGCACGGCCAGCGGCTGCTTTTGGAATGTCTGCCGAAGCAGCGATGGCATCAATTAATTCAGATTTGTTCACACTAATCCCCTTGTGCTGTGTGCAAAATTTACTTTTTACCGCGCGCCAAACAAAGCCGCTACGTGGAAAAACCTTAAGAGCGTGGATTTATACCAAGAGGCCCTTGAGGCGTCAAGCAACCTCAGTGCGTACTGGGCCGATTTCCCTCATCTTTTTTAATGTCAAGCCCCATTACATCATGCGCGCGCGGTTGTGGCTGGCTTTCCAGTGCAATATCTAGAACCTCGTCAACCCAATCTACTGCAAAAATAGCCAAATCTTGGCGAATGTTTTCTGGGACTTCTTTCAGGTCTTTTTCGTTTTCTTTTGGAATAATAACGGTCTTGATACCACCGCGATGAGCCGCCAAGAGTTTCTCTTTTAGCCCACCGATAGCCAGAACTTTACCTCGCAGCGTAATCTCGCCCGTCATGGCGACATCGGCACGCACAGGAATTTTCGTCAACACCGAAGCCAAAGCCGTAGCCATGCCTATGCCTGCGCTGGGGCCATCCTTTGGCGTCGCGCCCTCAGGGACGTGCACGTGCAAATCGTGCTTTTCAAAGAACTCAGGCGCAATCCCCAGCCCCGCAGCGCGACCTCGCACCACAGTCAACGCAGCCTGAATGGACTCCTGCATCACATCGCCCAACGAGCCGGTTTTGATCATCGCGCCCTTACCAGGCACGGCGGCCGCTTCAATGGTGAGCAGCTCGCCACCGACCGAAGTCCAAGCCAAACCGTTCACCTGCCCTACTTGATTTTCAAGCCCAGCCACACCGTAATGAAACTTAGGCACACCCAAATAATGCTCCAGCGCAGCACTGTCTACGGCGGCGGTAGCGGCCTCTCCCAGCAAATGCGCTTTCACCACGCGCCGACAAATTTTAGCCAGCTGCCGCTCTAAACCGCGCACGCCCGCCTCTTTGGTATAAAAGCGAATAATGCTGCGCAACGTGCTGTCACTTAACGACAGCTCATCTTTGCGCAAACCGTTCTGTGCAATTTCTTTGGGCAGCAAATAATTCTTTGCAATGTTTACTTTTTCATCTTCGGTATAACCTGGGATACGAATAATCTCCATGCGATCCAACAAGGGGCCAGGGATATCCATGCTGTTTGAGGTACAAACAAACATCACATCCGACAGATCGTAATCGACCTCCAAATAATGATCGGCAAAATGCGCATTTTGCTCTGGATCTAAAACCTCAAGCAGCGCCGAAGCAGGGTCGCCACGGTGATCCATGCCCATCTTGTCAATTTCATCGAGTAAAAAGAGTGGGTTTTTAACCCCTACTTTATGCATTTTCTGAATGAGCTTTCCAGGCATTGAACCCACATAGGTGCGACGGTGCCCGCGAATTTCAGCCTCATCCCGCACCCCACCCAAGGCCATGCGCACAAACTCACGATTGGTTGCCTTGGCAATGGATTTTCCTAAAGAGGTTTTCCCCACACCGGGTGGCCCCATTAAACACAGCACCGCACCTTTAACTTTTTTAACGCGAGATTGCACCGCTAAATATTCTAAAATGCGCTCTTTTACTATGTCTAAACCGTAATGATCCGCATCCAAAATGGCTTTGGCTTTTTGCAAATCGTAATTGGTGCGCGAACGTTTTTTCCACGGCAAATTAACCAGCCAATCCAAATAGCCGCGCACAATCGAAGCCTCTGCCGACATCGGTGGCATTTGGCGTAATTTTTTTAATTCGCCCAACGCTTTTTTCTGCGCCTCTTGATCCATACCCGATTCACCAATGCGCTTGGCCATAAGGTCAAACTCATTGCTGCCTTCTTCGGTTTCGCCAAGCTCTTTTTGAATCGCTTTAATCTGTTCGTTTAAATAATATTCGCGCTGTGATTTTTCCATTTGTTTTTTCACGCGACCACGAATGCGTTTATCAACTTTGAAAAGATCAATTTCCGCTTCCATCACACCCAGCAAGTGCTCAATGCGATCCACAACATCCGACTTCTCCAGCACTTGCTGTTTAGCATCAATTTTTAAAGACAAATGCGCTGCAATGGTATCGGCCAACTGCGAGACGTCTTCGATACTGGAAAGCGTGGATAAAACCTCGTTGGGTATTTTTTTGGAAAGTTGAACGTATTGCTCAAAATTATTGAGCAATGAGCGTTGCAGCATATCGGCTTGTTCTTTATTGGGCGCAACCTGTGGAATAAGCCCCACTTCCGCTAAATACAAATCCTCTTTTACGACTAAGCGGTGCAGTCGCGCACGTTGCTTTCCCTCTACCAGAACTTTTACCGTGCCATCGGGCAATTTAAGTAGCTGCAAGATATGGGCAATGGTTCCCACTTCGTGCAAATTTTCATCCGCTGGCTCATCGTCTTTCGCATCGCGCTGCGACAATAAAAACACGCGTTTATCTTCCAGCATGGCCTGTTCAAGCGCGCGAATAGATTTACTGCGTCCGACAAACAAGGGAATTACCATCGCGGGGAAAACGACAACGTCACGCAGTGGTAATAAGGGAATTAATTCAGAAGTCATAGCAAGATTCCATAAAAGCGTTGCGCCAATATGTCAGGAAATGAGGCTCATTAGCAAGAAATTCAAGTGCTAAAAATAAAAAAGGAGCCGAAGCTCCTTTTTATACAACAAGCGCTTACGCGTTATCGGGTGAAACTTTATTCAACTCGGTGTTTTTGTACACCAACAGAGGTTCGGCCTCACCGACAATAACGTTTTCCTCGATAACCACTTTATTAACCCCCTCTTGCGAAGGTAATTCGTACATGGTTTTAAGCAATGCGCCTTCCATAATCGAGCGCAGTCCGCGCGCACCTGTTTTACGCTCCATTGCCAAGGTTGCCACCGCATCCAAGGCCGCAGGACGAAATTCAAGTTCAACGCCTTCCATCTCGAATAGTTTTTGATACTGACGCACTAACGAATTGCGTGGCTCGGTCAGGATGCGCACCAAAGCGGGCTTATCCAACTCATCCAAGGTGGCAATCATCGGTAGACGACCAATAAATTCGGGAATCAAACCAAATTTAACTAAGTCTGTTGGTTCAACTTCACGCAGTACCGCACCTACGGCTTTTTGCTCATCCTTGCCTTTGACCACAGCGCTAAAACCAATGCTGCTTTTCTCGGAACGATCACGAATGATGTTATCTAAGCCTGCAAAAGCGCCACCACAAATAAAGAGAATGTTGGCGGTGTTGACCTGCAAAAACTCTTGCTGTGGGTGTTTACGGCCACCTTGAGGTGGAACCGAAGCGACCGTGCCTTCAATCAGCTTTAATAACGCTTGCTGCACGCCTTCGCCAGAGACGTCGCGTGTGATCGAAGGATTGTCGGATTTGCGTGAAATTTTGTCGATTTCATCAATGTAAACAATGCCACGCTGCGCTTTTTCAACATCGTAATCGCATTTTTGCAGCAGCTTTTGAATGATGTTTTCAACGTCCTCACCCACATAGCCCGCTTCGGTAAGCGTCGTGGCGTCGGCGATGGTGAAAGGCACATTCAACAGTCGTGCTAAAGACTCAGCCAGCAAAGTTTTACCACTGCCTGTAGGGCCTATCAGCAAAATATTACTTTTCGATAGCTCGACATCGGCGTTTTTGTCTTCGCCACTTTGTAAGCGCTTGTAATGGTTATACACAGCAACAGCCAATACCATTTTGGCTTTGTCCTGGCCAATCACATACTCGTCTAAGGTTTGTTTAATTTCCTTAGGTGTTGGCAGTTTATTGCTGGGTGCGCTTTTATCCGTTTCTTGCACTTCTTCACGAATAATGTCGTTGCACAAATCCACGCATTCATCACAGATAAACACCGATGGGCCTGCAATCAACTTGCGTACTTCATTCTGAATTTTGCCGCAAAAGGATCAATACAGCAACTTGCCGTTATCTTCACCTTTTCCTTTATTGTTGTCGGACAT
>JAYRHO010000272.1:0-1687 GCA_041907245.1 Saccharospirillaceae bacterium | reverse complement strand
GGGTTCAATGGAGAAGAAAAAACAAGAGGGGTATTTCTAATGTCACATATTTCCACTCTGATTGCCGAAGACATTCTGCAATATTTAAAACAACACGAAAATAAAGAACTGCTGCGCTTTTTAACTTGCGGCAACGTCGATGATGGCAAATCCACTTTAATTGGCCGCTTGCTGTACGATTCAAAAGCCACTTACGAAGATCAGCTCGCTGCCGTAGTAAAAGACAGTGCCAAAGTCGGTACTACGGGTGAGCGCCCCGACCTCGCTTTGCTGGTCGATGGTTTGCAAGCCGAACGCGAACAAGGCATTACCATAGACGTGGCTTATCGTTATTTCAGCACCGCCAAGCGCAAATTTATTATTGCCGATACGCCTGGGCACGAGCAGTACACGCGCAACATGGCAACGGGTGCATCCACCTGTGAGCTGGCAATTATTTTGATCGACGCTCGCAAAGGCGTGCAAACGCAAACGCGCCGCCACAGTTTTATTGCTTCGTTATTGGGCATTAAGCATGTGATTGTGGCCATTAATAAAATGGACTTGGTGGATTTCAGCGAAGAACGTTTTTTACAAATTCAAATGGAATACCGCGAGTTTGCCCGCAAATTAAATATCCCCAATATTAATTTCGTACCGATCTCGGCGCTGGATGGCGACAACGTGGTCGAACGCTCGCAGCGTGCGCCTTGGTATCAGGGTAAAACCTTGATGGAAATTTTAGAAACGGCCGAAGTTCACAAAGAAAAGAATCTCACTAATTTCCGTTTCCCTGTGCAATATGTAAACCGCCCCAACCTCGATTTTCGCGGTTTTTGCGGCACAGTAGCAGCTGGCGTGGTACGCGTGGGCGATCCTATTTTGGCGTTGCCTTCTAAAAAAACCAGCCGTGTAAAAGAAATTGTGACCTTTGACGGCAATTTAGAAGAAGCCTTCGCAGGCCAAGCCATTACCATCACCTTGGAAGATGAAATCGACGTGAGCCGTGGCGATGCTTTAGTGCATGTGGATGATTTGCCCGAAGTCGGCAAAAAACTCAATGCCAATATCGTGTGGATGACCGAAGCGCCTTTGCTGCCTGGCAAGCCTTACGACATTAAATTTGCGGCCAGCTCGACCGCAGGCACGATCAGTAAAATTCACACATTAATAGACGTGAATACGCTGGAAAAACGCAAAGCAGAAAAAGTCGGCTTAAACGAAATTGCGCAGGTTGAAGTGGCCTTAGAAAAAACCGTGGCCTTTGATACCTACGATAAAATTCAAGGCACCGGTTCTTTTATCATCATCGACCGCCTCACCAACGTCACCATTGGTGCGGGCATGATTACCAGCGCCGCCAATGAAGATTTTGACAACCGCCCCGTATCGGCCTTGGAAAAAGCCCGCCGCTTTAACCAATTGCCAGCCATTGTCAGCCTGGTGGGTGACAATGCCACCGAAGTAGCCAACGGCCTCGACCGTCGTCTGTTCGAGCTAGGACGTGTTGCCGCAATCAGCACCGCCTTCAACGCGCCCTTCCTAAAAGACGCAGGCTTGGTCGTGCTGGTAGTGGGTATGGTGCAAAACGCCGATCTGCGTTTAGAAGTGCAAGACGAGCCGCTGGAAAACCTGATCTCGCAATTGAAAAAGGCCGAGATTATTTAACGACCGCAACGTGGAGGGCAATGCCCTCCGCTACGATGCC
>JAYRHO010000271.1:0-3435 GCA_041907245.1 Saccharospirillaceae bacterium | reverse complement strand
CGTACTCGACCATGTGATAGTGGGCGACGGCTATTGCGAATCCTTTGCCGAACATGGCTGGATGTAAGTACGCTTGCACCCCCTTGGCATTTTTGGTATAAAGCGCAGCTCATTTCAGCCAGGGCCATTGATTGTTTACCTCAAGGTAACAAATGCCCAAGGTTGGTAACGAATTTAATAGTCTGTTCGATACAATCAACATCGGGGCGAATTCAATGTCTAAGGTATGCCAAGTTACTGGGAAAGGTCCCATGGTTGGGAATAAAATTTCCCACTCACAAATCAAAACCAAGCGTCGTTTTTTACCAAACCTGCAACATCACCGTTTCTGGGTAGAAAGTGAAAAACGTTTTGTCCGTCTGCGTGTTTCTACTCAAGGCATGCGCATCATCGATAAAAATGGTATCGATGCTGTGTTGGCTGAGATCCGTGCACGCGGCGAAAAAATCTAAGGAGGCCCATTATGCCACGCGATAAAATCCGTTTAGTGTCAAGCGCCGGTACTGGCCACTTTTACACTACCGACAAAAACAAGCGCACCATGCCTGAAAAAATGGAGATCAAAAAATTTGATCCTACCATTCGCCAGCACGTGATCTACAAAGAAGCCAAAATCAAATAAGCTTTTTTGTCTGCGCAAAACCCGCTTCGGCGGGTTTTTTTATGGCTGCTTAGTCTGAAGCCCAACACCCAACACCCAACACCCAACAATGCCTGAACTTCCCGAAGTAGAAACCACCAAACGTGGCTTAGAGCCATGGCTTTTAAATCAGCGCATCGAGAAAATCACCGTGCGCCAAGCCAAGCTGCGCTGGCCGGTGCCAGAGGAGATTTTTCAGCTCGAAAGCCAGCGCATTCTCAAACTGGAGCGGCGCGCGAAATATTTGCTGGTGCACACCGAGGCGGGTACGGCAATTTGGCATTTAGGCATGTCAGGCTCGCTGCGCGTTGTTGAACCCAATGCCGTTATTGGCAAACACGATCATATCGACTGGCAGCTCAGTAACGAAAAAGTGCTGCGTTATCACGATCCGCGTAAATTTGGCGCGCTGCTCTTTAATCCGCCACACAGCGATGTAGCTCTGCTTGCCCAGTTAGGCCCTGAGCCACTGAGTGATGCTTTTACAGGCGCGTATTTATTTGCTCGCGCACGCGGTAAAACGCAAGCAGTTAAAACATTTATTATGGATGCCCATCAGGTTGTAGGCGTCGGTAATATTTATGCCAATGAAAGCCTATTTAAAGCGGGCATTCATCCTGAACTCGCGGCGGGAAAAATCAGCCTAAAGCGCTATGAAATACTGGCGCAGGAAATTAAAACCATCCTAGCGCAAGCCATTGAACAAGGCGGTACAACCTTGCGCGATTTTGTTGGCGGCGACGGTAAGCCTGGCTATTTCGCCCAAGAGCTGCGGGTCTATGGCCGCAAGGGTTTACCCTGCCCAAAATGCCAAAAAACCTTGCAAGAAGTGCGAATTGCGCAGCGCAGCAGCGTGTTTTGCACGAAATGTCAGCATTAATATAATTTTTTTGGCTAAACTCAGTGCCTATCGTGACGATATCGCATTGTGCTGACATAGTCGCGCCATTGCCCCAAGCATCGAATGAGGAATAATAATGCGACCTATGGCAACTTTGTGGAAATCAATCGCCTGTGCAGGCATGGCCGCCGCTCTTGTGGCTCCATCCGTTCAAGCCGAACCCATTAATGAATCACCCAGTGCAGGTGCGATGATCGCCGATGCCGTGGTGGCTCGCCCGTTATACTTTGCGCTGTCACAAGTTGGCGCAGCCGTTTATACCGTCACTTTGCCCTTTACCCTGTTAGGTGGTAACGCCGATCAAGCCGCAGAAACCTTGGTAGTCACCCCTCTGCAAGGCGCGTTCGTGCGCTGCTTAGGCTGTGGCAAAATCGAAAGCCAAGTAGGCAATCTCAGCGAGCATGACGACACCAAGCGCATTCGTCATTTCGTATCGCTCAATAACGGTATGAGTTTTCTAAAATCGGGCGCAGGCAACGACGAAGCCATTAACTATGGCCTAAGCATTGGTACACATTTCGCCCTGAATGACGCCAGCCGTTTTGACGTGCTCTTTGGCGTGAAAAACCTGGGTTCCGTAGAAGACGCCACCAACAGCGGCAACCTGCTCTCCTATCAAATCTCCAGCCGTTTTGGTCGTCACTTAGGCCCCTTTGATCTGATGTTCAAACTGGGCGTGCACTACTGGGACACCAACGATGTAGCTCTTGGCAGCGTAGCCAAATCGGACTTCAGTTATCTTTATGGCGTGGGTGTCGATTTATGGGCCAGCGAACACATTCGTTTTAGCTTGGACTACACCAATTACGATCTCAAAGAAAACGCCCGCATTGATAGTGCTGAGCTGAACCTTGGGCTCATGTTCTAAACAAAAAAGGCCGCAAGCGGCCTTTTTTTTGCCCTTTTTTAGGGCTTTAGCTTTTGCCAAAGCTGCCCAAAAAACTCATAAATCGCGCGCTCACTTTTCAGGGCGGCACGCGCTTCAATTCGCCAATCCGAATCTTCCACGCTCAGCCGCATGGCAGGTGCGGGGATAGGCTCAAGCCCAAGCTGCTGATAAAAGCGTAACGCACGCGGCAAATGTGAAGCCTCGGTGACCAAAGCAAAACGCTTACCTTGCAGCAGGCTTTGCTCGGCTTCGGCTTCTTCTTGGGTGTCTTTAGGGCTGGGGAAGCTGTAAATGCGCTCCGCTTCCACTCCCATGCTGATGGCTACCTCGCGCATCACCTCTGCATGCGAACGGCTGTCTTCTCCTTTGTAGCCCGACACCAGCAACATGGCTTTGGGGTTGGCGGCTAAAATTCGCAAGCCTTCCAGCAAGCGATAAAGGCTCGATGCGCACAGCTGCGATACAGGCGGCATGGTCAGATCGGTGGCATGGCAGCCGCCCAGCACCACCACGGCATCGACGGGCTGGCTGATGGCAAACATGGGATAGTCGTGCTCAAAGGGTGCGAGTAGCCGGTCGGATACGGGCTGCCAGCTGGTTAAGCCCAGCCACAGCGCCGCGATAAAAACTAAAAAACGGCTAAGCTTCGGTGATTTTTTCCACAGCACCAAGGCCAAGAGCAACGCCACCAGCGTACTGGGAATTGGCATCAGCAACATGGCGATGACTTTCTTTAAATAAAATAAAACCATGCACTGTCCTTATGCCCAAGGGCTGTTTTATTTTTGGATTTTTTTGCCTGTGAGTTTTTCGTATTTCACCGCTAAGGCTTCGCGGCTTTCCACGCGATCAGGGTCTAGCGGAATGCAATCGATGGGGCACACTTGCTGGCATTGTGGCTCATCGTAATGACCTACGCACTCGGTGCATTTATCTGGGTTAATTTCATAAATTTCTTCACCTTCTGTTACAAAATCCACTTTTGTAATATTTTCAAAAGTTGTT
>JAYRHO010000270.1:0-2178 GCA_041907245.1 Saccharospirillaceae bacterium | reverse complement strand
GCAGCTGCAACAGCAATAAGGTCAGCAGCAAAATAAAAAACACCAGCAGTGCATACAAAGTAAAAAGCAAATTTTGTTTAAATAAAAAGCCCGTCGCTAGTAAAAATAACCAAGCAAAAAGCAAAAAATAAGCATCGCGCACGCTGCGCATTTCCAATAGTTTTAACAGGCTGGCTGCCACCATAAAACTTACGGCATTTTCTAAATTAAAATCCCCGCCCGCCAAGCTCCAGGTCAGCGCACCAAGTGCAATCACCAAGGCGGTTTTTACAAAAGCGCTGGGATAGCGTGCGCGCTCAAAGAACATTGCCAACTGCCAAGCCATAAACACCCCAGCCACCAGCCACAGCCAAGGCTCGGTGTAAGTGGCCGGCAAAGTAGCGACGGCGCTCAGTAATAACCAAGGCAAACTAAAACGGCTAATGGCCTGCGTAATCATGGTGTTTCACCATAAAGCGCCAGAGCCTCCAAGCAGCGCTCTAAGTGCGCATCGCCCTGCCCTAAAGGCAAGTGCTTGCCTGGCAAGGTTAAGCCAAAGGCGGCGTCCTGCGCATGAGCCTTCAGCAACCACGCGCATAAAATACTCAGGCGTCGCTCCAGCGGCTCACCCGTTAAATCGTCGAAATTAAATTGCCAATTAAACGACTGCGCACCTGCAAACTCTTTACTAAATAACCCTTGCCCACGCGCATAGTGTTTCCACGCAATGTGCTTTAAGGCATCGCCTGCTTGATAGGCGCGCAAGCCATAAAAATTCTCACCCGAGGCTGTTTTTTGGCTATGGCCTTCGTCCTCACCGCGACCCGTACTGAGCACAAAAGGCTGCTCGATGGGCTTGGGGTACACCACAATAGGAAACTCCAATTTCACCCAACTCCAAGCGGTAAAAACCCCCAAAGGAAAGCGCGTTTCTATGCCGATGCGCGCCACATCCAAACGCCCACGCTTTTCGGCAAAATAAGGCAAATAAATCATTTTTTCTTCGCCCGCGCTCAGTGAAAAAGGCGTGGGCAATTGATCTTTAAAAAACACACTGAGCGCCCATTTCGGCTCTTTGGCAGAAATACGCAGCAGCAGATCCACAGGCTTGCCTGCAAAAACCGCTGCGCCATTTCCCGCTCGCAACCGCACGCCAGACAAATTTTTGAAGGTAAAAAAAATCGCCAACAACGTCATGCTAAAAAGCCAAAACACCAAAGCAAAAATCAGGCTATTTTGATAGTTGATCGCGGTCAGCAACATGGCCACCAGCAGGGCTGAAAAAATCAGCCCTGTTTTATTGGGCATAATGAAAATGGAGGCATGATGCAAAGTGTGCTCGGGCTGGGCGGGAATACGCCGATTCAGCCAAGCCTGCCAGTAGTGTTGCCAAGTCTTCATGCCAACACAGGAACGCTGGCAAGCAGCTGCACGGTAAAAGCCGAAGTGACGCCCAAACGATGTTCGATCACCGCACCCAATACCGCCTGAATATCATCGGGAGTGAGATAATGGCGCTCGTGCGCCACCAGCGCCCAAGCCTTCGCTGCCAGCAACAAGGCCAAGGCTCCGCGCGGAGATAAACCGTAGGCCAGATCCACATGGTTGCGCGTAAAGGCCACAACGCGCTGCAAATAATCCAACAGCGCAGGCGAAGCCTGCACCTGTTGCACCTTTTCTTGCAGCTGCGTCAGCTCATTCAAGCTCAAGCAAGCGCTTATGGCTTTAGCCAAGGCGCGGCGATTATGGCCTTCCAGCAGTTCACGCTCGGCCTTGGCATCGGGGTAGCCCAAGCTTATGCGCATTAAAAATCGATCCAGCTGCGATTCAGGCAGTGGGTAGGTGCCTGCCTGCGAGGCTGGGTTTTGCGTGGCAATCACAAAAAATGGCTCTGGTAACAACCGTGTTTGCCCCTCAACCGTCACCTGCCCTTCTTCCATCGCCTCCAGCAGCGCACTTTGCGCCTTGGGCGTAGCTCGATTGATTTCATCGGCCAGAAGCACTTGGCTAAACACAGGGCCTGGGTGAAAGCGAAAGCGACCAAGCTCACTGCCAGCTTCGCGCTCGAAAACACTCACACCCAAAATGTCGCTGGGCAATAAATCGGCGGTAAATTGAAGGCGCTGATAGTGAAGCCCAAGGCTTGAAGCCAAGGCATGAGACAAGGTGGTTTTGCCCATGCCTGGTAAGTCCTCGATC
>JAYRHO010000269.1:0-2627 GCA_041907245.1 Saccharospirillaceae bacterium | reverse complement strand
GAGCATAATAAAAAGCGGAGTCTTCGCCCCTGTCGCCACTTCAGGCAGCTGCAAGGGCGAAGAAATACAGTGTTCTGCTTCGGCGTATTCGTGCGGAAAAACCAAAATGGGCGCGTAATGGGGCTGCTGCAACAGCGCCAGAAGCGCGGGTTCAAAATCGGTGCGCGTCCACTGAAAAGCGTGGCTGTCGGCCACCAGATCGGCAATCAAACGCCCCGTATTGCTCGGTTTAAAAACTTCACCGTGATACATCAACAGCAAAAAAGCACTGCGACAAGGCACTTGCGGAATGTGCGCGCAAATACAATGGGCATGAGGCAATAAACAACCTGTGCAGCGCTGCACGCGGCTACCCCGCGCTAAAAAAGGACGGCGCGCCAGCTTAAGCTGCTGTTGGCGCAATACAGAAACGGAAGTCACAAATACAATCTTGCTTAAAAAAGGCTCAGTTGCAGGCCAGTGATGGCGGAAAAATCATCACCCGTAAATTGAAAAATCGCCGTGCAAATTGGGCGCAGCTGAGTTTCCAAATAATGGCCGTAGTCGATGGGGCTATGCGGGCTGCCATCAGGCCAAAGCGGCTCTGGGCCATTTAAGGTGAGGCGGTATTCTACTGTACCGCCACGCATTAGAAAATGCGCAGGCAAGCCTTTTAAGGCGCGCCATTTTTCCAGCTTGTGTGCCGCCTGAGCGTGCGGAGGCAGATGATGCGCATAAGCACTCAGTGGCTGGCGCAATCTTTTACGATAAATCAGCTCATTATCCAGCCTGCCTGAGAGTAAATCTTGCACCCGCGCATAAAGCCAGGCGGCATAAGGCTCTTGCCTGAAAATACGGCGATACAATTCTTTTTGCGTGTTGCGCGCAAAAGCCGTCCAATCACTGCGCACCGCCTCCAAGCCTTTAAATACCAGCTCAAAATCCTCACCTTGTTGCACCATGCCCGCATAGCGTTTTTTACTGCCTTCGTCGGTGCCGCGCAGCGCAGGCATAAAAAATTTGACATAGTGGGTTTCGTACTGAATTTCCAAATGACTGTGAAGCCCAAAACGCTGAACCAAATCATTTTGCCAAAAAAGATTTAAATCTTTGGCCAATTTTTTACCGACTTGGTGTGCTTGCTCTTGGCTTAGGCTTTTATTTAACCAGACAAAAAGCGAATCCGTGTCGCCGTAGATAATTTGATAGCCTTGCTTTTTCACCCAGGCGCTGCTGGTTAAAATAATCTCGTGCCCGCGCAAGGTAATAGAGGCCGTCAGCCTCGAATCTGCCAAACGGCAGCCTTCCGTACCCAGCACGCCGTAAAACGACGCCATAATAATTTTAATGGCATTACTGAGCGCGGTGTTTTTTTCGGCTTTGGCTTTTTCTCTTTTTTCGGCCAGATCAGCAATGATACTGGGTAATATCGGCTGGTCACGCCAAAAACGTGCGCCCATAAAACCTGGCACGGTTTCCTCGGCATTGCTCGCCATTAACCCCTGATGCAGTGCCAAAGGATCTATGGCAAAGGTGCGAATAATAGACGGATATAGGCTTTTAAAATCCAACACCAACACATGCTCAAAAAAACCTGGTGTGGAATCCAACACATAGCCGCCTGGGCTTTCTAAATACAAGCCATCGCCTCTATTGGGCGCAATAAAGCCTGCGCGGTGCAATTTAGGCAAATACAGGTTTTCAAAGGCCGCGACCGAGCCACCCATGCGATCCAAAGCCAAACCCGTAATGCGGCTGCGCTCGATAGCAAAATCCAGCAATTTTAATTTAGAAAAAACATCCCAAACCAAAATGCAGTCTTTTAAATTATAAGCCGCAAGATGAGGTTTATTGTGTTCAAACAAGTATTCGATGTCATCGCTGCTTTCTTGCTCGTTTAACAGTTTTTCGTCATTTAAAACTTCTTTGGCAACGGCATTTAAACGGTAGCTTTCAAATTGAAAAGTCGCTTGTTTTAGCAGCGCAATACCATCGAGAACCACGCGCCCTGCTACATAAATAAAAGTTTGCTCATCACTGCGCCAAAGCTCTGCGACACTATCATCGCGCCCAAGTGTAAACGCAAGCTCGTGCTCCTGAAATTTTTGCGCTAAAAACGCCATATCAAACTGCACGATATTCCAGCCAATAAGCGCATCGGGATTGTAATTTTTCACCGCCACTAAAAAAGCAGTTAATAAACTTTTTTCATCAGGGAAATACTGGATTTGATTTTGATTTTTGCCCTCTCCAAGCATGAAAACACAGGAATAATCCTTGGCATAAAGTGCAATGGAAAAAAGCCGATCAGGCTGATTGATTTTTGGATAAGAGGTTTCAATATCCACAGACAACATGCGCAAATGGGGTTGCCAAGTGCTGGTTTTATCTGCCTGAATTCGCCCCTGCTTTAGCTCGTAATAGGCTTTATTTTCAGCAAGCTGAAATTCACCGTAAAGCGCACCTTGGCCATAAATAAAGCGCTCCATCAAATAACGATCGTCGGGGCGAATATCGGCCTCGTACAGGCTAATGCCTTGCTCTTGCATCAGCTCACGCCAGCGCGCCAGATACGACTGCGGCACATAACAAGCGGCGGCTTGCTCACCGGTAAAAAGCCGCATGGAAAGCGGGCGCAGTTCAATCGG
>JAYRHO010000268.1:0-4286 GCA_041907245.1 Saccharospirillaceae bacterium | reverse complement strand
CTTTTTTTCCTGCCAGCGCACTTTGTGCAAGCAATTCATTGATCCCCGACTGTGGCACGCTGTGCAGGCTTTGCTCTTTACCGACATAAAACTTTTGCGCCGTAGGGGCAATAAAC
This sequence comes from Saccharospirillaceae bacterium, assembly GCA_041907245.1. Classification (GTDB taxonomy): domain Bacteria; phylum Pseudomonadota; class Gammaproteobacteria; order Pseudomonadales; family Oceanobacteraceae; genus Venatoribacter. The sequence goes on along the minus strand of JAYRHO010000268.1, from coordinate 4,170 downwards.
TCCAGAATGCGCGGGCTAACCAAACGGTCGTAATACACCACTTCGGCATTTTGAATAAGACGCAGCGCACGAAAAGTCAGCAGGTCTGGGTCGCCAGGGCCTGCGCCAACCAGCCATACTTCGCCTTGTTGTTCTTTACCTGCAAGCACAGACTGCGTCAGGCTTTCAACCTGATCCAGTTTGCGGCTTAAAAACAGCTCGGGGGCGGCGCTGTTCATCCAGCGTTGCCAAAAGAGCACGCGCTCTGAGCTAGGCAACAGCGCCTTTATGCGTTCGCGTAGTTTCTCAACATAAAGTGCTAAGCCACTGTAATCACTGGGCAAAAAAGCTTCAATGCGCTGCTTAACATGACGTGTTAAGGCAGGTGATGCCCCTTGGGTAGAAACCGTCACCAGCAAGGGTGATCGATCGATAATGGCAGGAAAACTGAAGTCATTGTGCTCGGGTTCGTCCACGCGACAAACCCAAGCGCCCTGCTCTTTGGCTCGTTGCGCAAGCTGAGCGTTAAGCTCAGCGTCGCTGGTGGCCAGCACCACAAAGCTTTGCGCGGCAAAATTTTCTGTTGCCGTCACTTGGCGCACCTCTAGGGTTAACTGCGCCCTCAAGGCTTCTATTTCTGGATGAATACTGGGTGCAATAACGCGCACCCAAGCCCCCGCTTGCACTAAGGTTCGCACTTTACGCTGCGCCACTTGGCCTGCGCCAATGACGACAAAAGGACGAGCATCCGCACGCAAAACCAGAGGCAAAGTCATCATTAGCGAATCACCTCAAGACCGCGCATATAGGGGCGCAATACTTCAGGCACAACGATGCTGCCGTCTGCTTGCTGGTAGTTTTCCAGCACCGCCACCATAGTGCGGCCGACCGCCAAGCCCGAGCCATTTAAGGTATGGAAAAGCTCAGGTTTACCCGTTTCGGTGTTGCGAAAACGCGCCTGCATACGGCGAGCTTGGTAGTCTTCAAAGTTCGAGCAAGAAGAAATCTCGCGGTATTTTTGCTGCCCTGGCAGCCACACTTCCAAGTCGTAAGTTTTGGCCGCAGAAAAGCCCAAGTCCCCGCCACAAAGCAGCACTTTACGGTAGGGTAATTTCAGTTTTTGCAAAATAGTTTCGGCATGAGCGGTCAGCTCTTCCAAAACGCGGTTGGAGTCGCTGGGTTTTACAAATTGCACCAGCTCCACTTTATCGAACTGGTGCTGGCGAATCATGCCGCGCGTGTCGCGTCCGTAGCTGCCCGCTTCACTGCGAAAACAAGGCGTGTGCGCGACTTTTTTAATAGGCAAAGCGCCTTCGTAAACACTGTCGCGCAGTAAATTGGTGACAGGGACTTCGGCGGTGGGAATTAAATAAAAATCTTTATCGCCTTGGGCTTGTGGGATTTTAAATAAATCTTCTTCAAATTTGGGTAATTGCCCCGTGCCTTCTAAAGCTTGGCGATTCACCATATAAGGCACATAGGTTTCCACATAGCCGTGTTCTTCGCTGTGGGTGTCGAGCATAAATTGCGCTAATGCACGATGCAGTCGCGCCATATTGCCGCTCATGGCCACAAAGCGCGAGCCTGCTACCAAAGTACCTTGGTCAAAACTCAAGCCAAAAGGCGCACCCAAATCCACATGGTCTTTAGCGGTAAAAGTCAAGGGCGTCGGCGTACCCCATTTAAGAATTTCAACGTTGGCATTTTCATCTTCGCCAACGGGCACATCGGCTTGAGGGACATTAGGTACGGACATTAAATAATTAAACAGCGCATTTTCGGCATTTTTAGCTTGCTCGTCGGCACTGCCAATATCGGAATCAATATGCCCCATAACCTGCGCTTTGGCTTCGTCTGGGCTCATGCCCTTGCCAATTAAAATCCCGATTTCTTTGGACGCTTTTTTCTTTTCCGCTTGCAAATTTTGCGCATGCGTTAACGCACTTTTACGCGCTTCATCCAAAGACTTAAACAACTCAACATCGAAATTAAAACGTTTTTTAGCTAAAGCCGCTTTAACAGCATCAAGATTTTCACGAATGTATTTAATATCCAGCATTTTTATACCCAATTACGATTTTAAAATGGCTTATGTCAGACGAATTGTTTGGCCAACCCAATGCCCACAGCCGTCATGATTAAGCAAGTGATCAAACTGCCACCTGCATAAAGTGCAAAACTCAACCAGCGCTCTTGTTCAAGCAGCATGATACTTTCTAATGAAAAACTGGAGAAGGTGGTAAAAGCCCCTAAAAATCCAGTGATAAACAAAAAGCGAGCATAGTCGCCACCGTTATTTTGCTGCACCAACCACACCCACAGCACACCAATAGTAAAAGACCCCAAAACATTGATGCTAAAAGTGCCAAAGGGAAAGTGCGCGCGCTCAGGAATGTGCGTAGCGGCAAGGTGGCCAATCATACCAGAAAGGCCAAAGCGTGACAGCGCACCTAAGGCCCCACCTAGGGCAATCCAGAAATAGGTCATAGTTAATTCTCGTAGCGGCGTTTTTCTGCGGTTTGATCCAAGGCGCGCAGATGCGCCAGTTTTTCGGCAATTTTAAGTTCCAAACCACGCGCGACAGGCTGATACAAAACGGTATTTTTAAGCTCAGGTGGAAAATAGTTTTCACCTGCGGCATAGGCTTCAGGTTCGTCATGGGCGTAGCGGTACTCACTGCCATAGCCCAACTCATCCATCAACTTGGTGGGGGCATTGCGCAAGTGCACAGGCACATCGTAAGCAGGCGTATTTTTTACCAAGGCTCGCATTTGGTTGTAAGCGTTATACACCGCATTACTTTTAGGTGCGCAGGCCAAATACACCACCGCCTGCGCCAAGGCCAGTTCGCCTTCGGGGCTACCCAAGCGCTCGTAGGTGCTGGCAGCATCGTTGCACAGCTGCATAGCGCGCGGATCGGCCAAACCAACATCTTCCCAAGCCATACGCACTATGCGGCGCGCCAGATAACGCGGATCGCAACCGCCGTCGAGCATACGCACCAGCCAATAAAGTGCCGCATCGGGGCTGGAGCCGCGCACCGATTTATGCAGCGCCGAAATTTGCTCATAAAAAATATCACCGCCTTTATCAAAGGCTTTGGCGGCTGTGCCAATTAAAGTGCGCACTAAAGGCTCATCTAAAGGCTCTTCTTGCGCAAGCTGTAGCCCGATTTCCAGCATATTTAAGCTGCGTCTGGCATCGCCGTCGGCAACCTGAGCCAATAAATTCAGCGCCGCCTCAGAGGCTTTTTCAGGCTGGCCTAGTTTATTTAAAGTGCGTTTAAGCAGCTCAACAATTTCACTGGTTTCTAAGCGTTTGAGCACCAAAACTTGCGCACGCGACAACAAGGCATTGTTTAACTCAAAAGAAGGATTTTCAGTGGTAGCACCGATAAAAATAAAAGTGCCATCTTCAACAAAGGGCAAAAACGCATCTTGTTGAGATTTATTAAAACGATGCACTTCGTCGATAAAGAGCAAGGTTTTACGCCCATGCGCGCGGTATTTTTGTGCCTCGATCACCGCCTCACGAATTTCTTTTACGCCCGACATTACAGCACTTAAAGTAATAAAAGCCGCATCCATATAATTGGCCAAAAGTTTCGCCAAGGTGGTTTTGCCAACGCCAGGGGGGCCCCATAAAATCAAGGAGTGCATATGCCCAGACTCCAGCGCTCGGCGCAAGGCGGTTCCTTCACCTATCAAATGCGTTTGGCCGATGTAATCTTCTAAAGATTGTGGCCGCATCTTGGCGGCAAGCGGCTCGTAAGCCGCGCTTTGTGCAAATAAATCAGCGGGCATGACGTCCATCTATGACATCAACGCCTTCGGGCACGATAAAGGTAAACAAATTAGAGGAAACTTTTTGATTGGTCTTAACCCCATCAAAAACAATGTCCGTAGTCTGCCCTGCTGCATCGATAATGCGCATGCTTTGCAATAAAGTGTCGGCATACTGCAATTCGATGCGCTCAAACAGCTGACTTTTATCATTGGGCGTTAACATAAAGCGCACTTTGCCCACTTGGGATTTCATTTCGACATTAAAATTTTTACGAATTTCTTGGCTATTACCGCTTAATAACAGCGCAGGCGTTTCCACAATACGCTGCTCCAGTTTGCGAATAGTCACCTGCTCCAAATCCATATCGTAAACCCAAATATTATCGCCGTCGGACACCACCAATTG
>JAYRHO010000267.1:0-23394 GCA_041907245.1 Saccharospirillaceae bacterium | reverse complement strand
GCCACACCAGCCAAGTCACCACCAAGCTATAAAGCAGCAAAGCCACATTAGCCCAAATAAAAGGCAACAGGAAAAAGGTATAAACGGGGACAAAATAAATCCAATGCACTACTTGCGCGCTTTGGTGCATACCAAAAAGTGTAAAAAACAACAGCAAAATGACCAGCAGCCATTCCACATAAGGGAAAGTCATAGAACGCTTGCGCGTTAGTAATAAAAACACCGCATAGAGCACCAAGCCCAAGGCAAAACCTGCGGCAACAGCGGCAAAATGATAGTGTTTTTCGTACAGATCCAATCCTGCAATGACGCTCAAGCCTAAAGCCGCCAGCAGGGCGTAAATGATTTTAACCTGCGACATTAATAGGCCATGAAACTCGGTTTTCTTCATGTCTGTCCTCGAAAGCCCGCATAGGGGTTATTCATACTTTTGTGTATACTAGCGTACTTTCATTCATCTGGTTGGGTAAGGCGATGGACGTTCAGCACTATATGCAAACTTTAGGTCAGGCGGCACGTTTAGCCTCTCGTGCTATGGCGGTTGCCAACACGGCGGGTAAAAACCGTGCCTTACTGGCTATCGCCCAAGAAATCCGCCAAAAGCGCACGCAAATTCAAGCGGCCAACGCGCAAGACATGCAGCGCGGCAAGGACAACGGCTTAGATGCCGCCTTGCTTGATCGTTTAGAGCTGACCGACAGCCGCCTAAACGACATGCTCGAAGGGCTGGAACAAGTCGCCGCCCTGCCCGACCCTATTGGCGAGATTACCGATTTAAAATACCGCCCCAGCGGCATTCAGGTTGGCAAGATGCGCGTGCCTTTGGGCGTGATTGGCATCATTTACGAAAGCCGTCCCAACGTCACCATCGAAGCCGCTAGCCTATGCCTAAAATCGGGTAACGCCGCCATTTTGCGCGGTGGCTCTGAAGCCATCGAAACCAACCGCGTCTTGGCCGAGTGCATCGCCTCAGGCTTACGCCAAACGGGTTTGCCCGAAAGCGCCGTACAGGTGGTGGCAACCGTGGATCGCGCGGCGGTGGGTGCGCTTATTACCATGCCTGAATACGTCGATGTCATCGTTCCGCGCGGTGGCAAAGGCTTGATCGAGCGCATCAGCGCCGAAGCCAAAGTGCCCGTCATTAAACATCTGGATGGCATTTGTCATGTTTTTGTCGATGAGTTTGCCGACAAAACCAAAGCCTTAAACATTTGCGTCAATGCCAAAACGCATCGCTACGGCACTTGCAACACCATGGAAACGCTACTGGTGCACAATCAAGTGGCTGCCGAGTTTTTACCCGAGCTTGCTGGCGCTTACGCCAGTTTTGGCGTAGAGCTGCGCGGTTGCCCACAAACACAAGCCCTGTTACCTGGCATCAAAGCGGCCAGCGAAGAAGACTGGCACACCGAATACTTAGCGCCCATTTTGTCCATTAAAGTCGTGCCCAGTTTGGAAGCGGCTATCGAGCACATCAACAGCTACAGCTCGCAGCACACCGACAGCATAGTGACCGAGAATTACAGCCATGCGCGCCTGTTCCTCACCGCAGTGGATTCAAGCTCGGTGATGATCAACGCCTCCACGCGCTTTGCCGACGGCTTTGAGTACGGCTTAGGTGCAGAAATTGGCATTTCTACCGACAAAATTCACGCACGCGGCCCTGTTGGGCTTGAAGGCCTGACCTCACAAAAATACGTAGTTTTTGGCAATGGCGAAGTGCGCAAATAACCATTGGGCACTGTTTGGCGGCACCTTCGACCCTGTACACATCGGGCATTTGCGTACCGCCATTGGCCTGCGCGAGGCGGGCTTTAGCAAGGTGTTGTTGATACCCAACCAAGTTCCTGTGCATCGCCCCAAGCCTAAAGCCTGCGCCCAAGACCGTTTAAACATGCTCAATCTTGCCTGCCAAGAGCTCGACGGCATCGAAGCCTGTGCCATTGAGCTAGAAAATAACGAGCCGAGCTACAGCGCCGTCACTGTGGCTCGTTTAAAGAAGCGCCATCCCGAGCCGTACTTTACTTGGGTGCTGGGGCAAGATGCGTGGATGGGTTTTGAGCACTGGCACAACCCGCGAGCGCTGCTGGATAACGCCAATTTATTGATTATTAGCCGCCCACAGGTCGAGACCGAACTCAGCTGCTATCAGCAAAAACTATTACAAGAACGCCAAGCGACTCTGGATGAACTGCTCCAAAGCCCGAACGGACGCATTGCGCAAGCACACTGGCCAATGCTGGATATTTCCGCATCCCGCTTGCGTGCTGCCCTAAGCCAAGGCGACAATATCCGCTTTCTCACGCCCGACAGCGTGGCAAAGTACCTTTATCAACACCAACTTTATTCGAACTAATTCATGCAAACAGAGCAAATCAAAAGCCTAGTTATCAACGCCCTCGAAGACCTAAAAGCACAAAATATCGTGGTTTTAGATGTACGCGGCCGCACCAGCGTCACCGATTGGATGGTCATAGCCACAGGCACTTCCAGCCGCCACGTTAATGCGGTAGCGGGCAATGTCGAAGAGAAAGCCAAAGACGCAGGCGTATTACCTCATGGTGTTGAAGGCCGTGGCGGTGCCGACTGGGTATTGATCGACCTGATCGACGTCGTGGTGCACGTTATGACCGAACAAGCGCGTCACTTTTACGATTTAGAACGCTTATGGGGCGAACCCAACGCCACCAGCACACCTGAGTCACACTAAATGAAGCTGCGCCTGCTGGCGGTCGGCCAAAAGATGCCAAGCTGGGTGGAAGAAGGCTTTAGCGAATACGCCAAGCGCCTTCCTCTGGATTGCGCCATTGAACTTGTCGAAATCCCAAGTGGTCATCGCGCCAAAAACACCAGCAAAGAAAAAGCCATGCAGCAAGAAGCCGAGGCCATTAAAAAAGCTCTGCGCCCGTCCGATCATGTGGTCGCCTTGGAAGTGCTGGGCAAAAATTGGAGCACCGAAACCTTGGCCGATAATCTCAAGCGCTGGCGGATGCAAGGTGGTGATGTCGCGCTCTTGGTCGGCGGCCCCGATGGTATGACCGACGAGATTTTGGCCTTAGCCAAAGAGCGCTGGTCGCTGTCCGCTTTAACCTTGCCGCACCCTTTGGTGCGCATTGTGCTGGCCGAACAGCTCTACCGTGCGTGGAGCATTTTACAAAATCACCCTTATCATAAATAAGCCAACCTAATAATAACGAGCCATGTGGCAAGATTCCTTTCGCGATAGTCAACAAGAACAAGCTCTGTTTCGCTCCCGCGCGGTGTTTATGGCGGCGATTGTGCTTATTTTGGCGACCTTATTGGCGGCGCGCATGGCTTATCTGCAGGTGACGTTGCATCAAAAATACCGCGACCTTTCTGAAAATAACCGTCTGCAACTGCGCCCCATCGACCCCAAGCGCGGGCTAATTTTTGACCGTAACGGCGTGATTTTGGCCGAAAACACCCCTTCTTATAGCCTGACCTTGGTCGTGGAGCGGGCGTTGAACCTTCCCAAAACTTTGGACTTCCTTAACGAGCTGGTTGGGCTGCGCGACCGCAAGCAGATTGAAGAACGCATCAAACAACGCCGCCCCTTTGAACCCATCGTTTTGCGCCAACGCTTAACCGACGAAGACATCGCTAAAGTTATGGTCAATCGCCACTTTTTACCTGGCGTCGATATTGAAGCTCAGCTGATTCGCCATTACCCGCAGGGTGACACCTTTGCGCACGTTTTGGGCTATGTCGGGCGCATCAACCAGCAAGAACAAGATCGGCTCGACAACGACCCCGAGCTTAAACGCCGTTACAGTGCCAGCCAGTTTATTGGCAAGCTCGGCATTGAAAAACACTACGAGCAAGACCTGCACGGCGACGTCGGCTATGAAAAAGTCGAGACCAACGCGCGTGGCCGCGCCATTCGTGTGGTTGAGCGCATTCCGCCGACCGCAGGCCAAGACATCACGCTTCAGCTCGATAGCCGCCTGCAACAGCTCGCACAAAAAGAAATGCAGGGAATGCGCGGCGCACTGGTTGCCATCGAACTTGAAACGGGCGGTATCCTCAGCATCTACAGCAACCCAAGCTTCGACCCCAACGCCTTTGTCACAGGCATCTCCTCCGCCGACTACAGCAAGCTGCGCGACAACCCCGACAACCCCCTTTTCGACCGCACCACGCGCGGCCAATATCCGCCCGCCTCCACCTTAAAACCCTTTATGGGGCTCGCGGTACTGAACGCAGGAGTGACCAATTGGCGCGAAATTATCCGCGATTACGGCCGCTTTCAGCTGCCCAAAGACGAGCGCATTTACCGCGACTGGAAACGCGAAGGCCACGGCATAGTCAATATGGAGCGCGCCATCGTTGAATCTTGCGATACCTTTTTCTACGAAATGGCCACGCGCTCGGGGATAGACAACATCTATCCATTTTTGGCGCAATTTGGCTTTGGCCGCGATATGACCTACGACGTCAGCAATGCCTTGCCTGGCCTCCTGCCTGGACGCGAATGGAAACGCGCACAAAGACGCAGCTTTTGGTATCCAGGCGACACGGTCAACCTAGGCATTGGCCAAGGCTTTATGCTAGTGACACCCTTGCAAATGGCCACGGCCACGGCTGTGTTAGCCAACAAGGGCAAATGGCAAATCCCTCGTTTGATTGCCGCCCATAATGACAAGCAAGATATTTTGACTCACGGCGATATTCCCGACATTGTGCTCAAAGACCCCAACAACTGGACGGCCATGCACAATGCCATGGGTAAGGTCATCTCCGACCCTCGCGGGACAGCCCACCGCCTAAATCAAAACAAATCCTTTAACATCGCAGGCAAAACAGGCACGGCCCAGGTGGTCGGTATTGCCCAAGATGCCAAGTACGATTCGGCGACCTTGCGTGAACGCTTGCGCGACCACGCGCTCTTTATTGCTTTTGCCCCTGTTGAAAAGCCCAAAATTGCCATTGCGGTGGTAATCGAAAACGGCGAGTCGGCAACGCGCACCGCCGCGCCCATCGCCAGAGCCATCATTGATGAATACCTAGGAGGCTCGGAAGGTTAATGCCCAGTCAAGACTTTAGCCGCACCCTAGCCACTGGCGGCCAATCGGGGTTTTCGGCCAGTAAAATCTGGTTTGCGCGCCTGCATTTGGACTTACCCTTAGTTCTGCTGTTATTGGTGCTGGCCTGTGCTGGCTTATTGGTTCTGTACAGCGGCAGCGGCCGCAGCCTAGAGATGGTCGGTCGCCAGTCTTTGCATTTCTTAGCGGGCTTTACGGTTATGCTGGTGCTGGCTCAGCTGCCGCCACGCGCCTTTCAAACCTCGGCCATCTGGTTTTACTGCCTAGGCGTTTTGGCTTTGGCGGCGGTGTTGCTGTTTGGCATCGAGGCCAAAGGAGCGCAGCGTTGGCTAAGCCTGCCTGGGCTGCCACGCTTTCAGCCTTCCGAAATCATGAAGCTGGCACTGCCCATGACCATCGCTTGGTTTATGGCCAAACACCCCATGCCTGCGCGCTTTAAAGACGTGGTGCAAGCCTTGGTGCTGATTCTGATTCCTACCCTGCTGATTCTAAAACAGCCCGATTTAGGCACAGCCATCCTGATTTGCACCACAGGCGTTTTGGTGATTTTTTTTGCAGGACTGTCTTGGACGCTGATTATTTCCATGGTGGGCGCGGTGGCGGCGATTGCCCCCGTAATGTGGATGTTCGTCATGCACGATTATCAAAAAAGGCGAGTGCTGACCTTCCTCGACCCAGAGAACGATCCGCTGGGTTCGGGCTGGAATATCATCCAATCTAAAACCGCCATCGGCTCAGGGGGCGTACAGGGCAAAGGCTGGCTACTCGGTTCGCAATCGCACTTGGAGTTTCTGCCTGAAAGCCATACCGACTTTATCATTGCGGTGCTGGCCGAAGAGCTGGGGCTGATTGGCGTGCTGCTGCTCTTGTGCCTCTATATGGCCATCGTACTGCGCGCGCTGTACTTGGCTTCGCAAAGCGACAGCCTTTTTGGCAAGCTCCTAGCAGCAAGCTTGGCCGTGACCTTTTTCATCTATGTCTTTGTGAACATTGGCATGGTTAGTGGTATCTTACCCGTGGTCGGTGTGCCTCTGCCCCTTGTGAGCTACGGCGGCACCTCGGTCATCAGTTTATTAGCTGCGTTTGGGGTGCTGATGTCGATGTGCACCCACAACAAAAAATAGGAAGAAGTATGTACGGAAATCGCATGAAAAAGCTTTTATTAACCAGCCTAATGTTGGGCTTGAGCCTACCCAGCTTGGCGGCCTACGACAGCCACCCACGCGCCGAGGAGTTTATTGCCGAGGCCAGCAAAGAATACAACCTTCCCCCAGAGCATATCCGCCAATGGCTGGCTCAGGCTGAAAAACTGGACTCCGTGCTGGAAGCCATTGCCCGCCCCGCTGAAAAAGTGCGCGAATGGGATACTTACCAAGATATTTTTCTGACCCCGCAGCGCATCGCGCAAGGGCAGGAGTTTGTTAAAAAGCACCAAGACATTTTAAAAGAAGCCGAGCAGACCTACGGCGTCGATCGCTATATCGTCGCCGCCATCATTGGTGTCGAAACCTTCTACGGCACACGCCAAGGCAACTACCGCGTGCTCGACTCGCTCTCAACCTTGGCCTTCGATTACCCCGACCGCCCGCTCTTTTGGCGTGAACTCAAAGCCTTTTTTGCTTTGGCCGAAAAAGAAAAGCTCGATGCCGCCACATTAAAAGGCTCTTACGCAGGCGCGATGGGCTACGGCCAGTTTATTCCGACCAGCTTTTTGCGCTTTGCCGTGGATGCCGATCAAGACGGCAAGCGCGACCTGTGGACCAACCCCAAGGACGCCATTTTCAGCGTGGCCAATTACTTTAAAGAACACGGCTGGCGTACAGGCGAAGGCGTAACCCAGCGCGTGCATATCAAAGGTGAACAATTCACCACCGTCGCCAACGACGACTTAAAGCCCAAATGGACGGTCGCCGAACTTAAAAAAATCGGTGTCGAACCCACCCAAGCCATAGCCGATGACAAGGCCGCCAACCTCGTGCAACTGCAAGGCAAAATTGGTGCGGAATTTTGGCTGGGTGAATACAACTACTATGTGATTACGCGCTACAACCACAGCCGCCTCTATGCCATGGCGGTCTACCAGCTCAGTGAGGCCTTACGTTGAAGTTTTACCTCGTTTTAGGCGGCGCTTTGTGCTTGGCCGCCTGTGCCAGCCACCCGCCCGCGCCCACCTCAGAGCCGTCACCGACGGTCGCAGCAACCGACGACAACCCCAACGCGGGGCGCTATGAGCACGACCAAGACTACACGCCCAAGCCCATCGACGATGTGCTGTCCTTGCCCGAACCCACGCCCAAAGACGAGCCTCGCAGCGTCCTAGGCAACCCCAAAAGCTACAAAGTCTTGGGTAAAACCTACGAAATTTTGAGCGATGCCAGCACCTACAAAGAGCGCGGCAAAGCTTCTTGGTACGGCATGAAGTTTCACGGCCACCGCACCTCCAACGGCGAAATATACGACGTTTACCAGTTCACCGCTGCCCACAAAACCCTGCCTTTGCCCAGCTATGTGCGCGTCACGCGTATCGATACGGGTAAATCGGTGATAGTGCGGGTTAACGATCGCGGGCCTTTTCACAGCGAACGCATTATTGATCTGTCCTACGCGGCGGCAGCCAAGCTTGGCATCAATAAAGCAGGCGTAGCCGAGGTGGAAGTGGAAGTGCTGCACGGCGCAACCAAGGTGCCCGAGCGCTGGATTCAGCTCGGTGCTTTTGCCAATGCGCAAGCCGCGATTAACTTACAAAAGAAACTGCAAAAAAGCCTCAATACACCGCACCCCATCACCGTCACCCGCAGCGGCAAGCTCGATAGCGTGCGCATTGGCCCTGTGCCTGAAGGCGATATTTTGCAAAGCCTACTGCAAAAACTTTCGGTCTTGGGTTACAGCCAACCGGTGTTATTGGCCGCGTACCAGCTCTAACGGCGCAATGCTCTGCCCCGTCAGTCGTGGCAGAGCTTGTTTCAGTGGCGCTCCTGTTTTTGGGTCGCACAAATCAGGGGCGATATCCAACAAAGGCCTAAGCACATAGATGCGCTCACGCACATCCGCACGCGGCAGCTTCACGTCCTCAAATTGCCCCGCTAAAGAGCCGAACAATAAAATATCCACATCCAGGGTGCGAGAGCTGTATTTTTGCGTATGCTGCGGGCGGCCACAGTCTTGCTCCAAGGTGCGCAGCTTGGCACGCAGCTCGGCCAAACTGCCCTCATAGGCTATTTCCACCACCAGATTGATAAAATCTGGGCCAACAAAGCCCTGCGCAGGCGAGCGGTACCAAGGCGACTCTTGCACCAAATCAAAACGCGCACGCAGCAGCCGTAAGCCCTGCGCAATATGGGTTTTTGGCTCGATATTAGAGCCAATGCCTAGAAAAACCTGCGTCATTCCTCGCCACGCTCGATATACAGCCCCACCGCTTTGGCTTGCGGCACCACCGCAGGCTTTTGCACGCGAATACTGAGCCAGGGCATAGCAAACTCGCGGCGCAGCTCAGCCGCAAGGCGCTCCAACAAGGCCTCAAGCAGCTGAAAATGCTGAGTGCGCACAAACTGCTCGATAAACTCCGTTACCGCCTGATAATTCAGCGCGTAGGCCAAATCGTCGGTGGCCGCCGCTTGGCGAATATCCCAAGCCATCTCGACATCGAAAATCAGCGGCTGGCGCACCTGCTTTTCCCATTCAAACACACCAATAATGGCGTCCACGGTCAGACCGTGAATAAAGACTTTATCCATGCGACACCTCAAGCTTTGGTAAAGCACTCAAAGGCCAGCGCGGTACAACCTGTACCTCAAGCCCTGAGTGCTGCCCTGCCAGCAAACGCTGCGCGCCTGCATAAGCGATCATCGCGCCGTTGTCGGTGCAAAGCTCAAGGCGCGGATAAAACACCTGTCCGCCAAGCTTTTCCACCGCCTGTTTTAGCTCGGCGCGCAGCCTTTTATTCGCCCCCACGCCACCTGCAATAATCAGGCGCTTCACCTGCTCTTGTTTGAGCGCGCGCTGGCATTTAAGCACCAGCGTATCCACCACGGCGGCTTGAAAACAGGCGGCGATATCGGCCTTATCCTGCTCGGCCAATACGCCGTCCGTTGCCAGCTCTAAGATGGTGGTGCGCACCTGAGTTTTTAAGCCACTGAAACTGAAATCCAACCCTGGGCGATCGGTCATCGGGCGCGGAAAAGCAAAGCGCTGATCGTCGCCGCGCTCGGCCAGCTGACTCAGCGCAGGGCCACCTGGGTAAGGCAAGCCCAGCATTTTAGCGGCTTTATCGAAGGCTTCGCCTGCGGCATCGTCTAAGGACTCGCCCAGCAACAAATAGCGGCCAATACCATCGACGCGCAGCAGCTGGGTGTGCCCGCCTGAAACCAGAAGCGCAATAAAAGGAAACTCAGGCTTCTGGGCTTCCAACATAGGCGCAAGCAAATGCCCCTCCATGTGATGCACGCCCAGCGCAGGAATATCCAAGGCCCAAGCCAGAGAACGCCCCACCAAAGCGCCCACCATCAACGCCCCGACCAAGCCTGGGCCTTCGGTATAAGCCACGCCATCCAGCTCTTTAAGGCCAATTTCGGCCTCGGCCAACACCTCCTGAATTAAAGGTGTCACCTTGCGGATATGATCACGAGACGCCAACTCAGGAACTACGCCACCGTACTGCGCATGCACAGCGATCTGCGAAAAAATACGATGCGCCAACAACCCACGCTCGGTGTCATACAGCGCAATGCCCGTTTCATCACAAGAGGATTCAATACCCAATACTTTCATCGGCCAAACACCCAAACCTGCAAAAGGCAGGCATAGTAACAGTTTTTGCCCGCCAACTGGCGGCCATTCATTCGTTCAATAAAAACTCATGCAGTGTGGCTTGCGATAGCGTCCGAGGTTCGTCTTCGCCCGCAAAGCGCACCTTGATGTATTTCTCATCTTCAGACAGCACTTCACCCACACCCAAAACAGCGTGATGAATACGGCGCGTTATTTTTTGGTGCGCTTTTTTGCTGACGATAGGATTAAAAGTGCGTAATTTTTCTGTCACTGTATTGAGTAAATTATGCCTTTCAATCTGACAGCCCAGTGTGCGCGCGTACTCATCCAACCAAGGCGATAACGGCTCTGTAAGCTCCACCCTATCACGCTTTTGATACCAAGCCTGCGCCAAAGCTTTGCTGTTGGCTAAATGCAGCTCCGTCTGAAAGCGACTGCGTTTTTTATTTTTATCCTGCTCGTTTTTAGGCGCTTTAACGGCCATATCGGGCGCGATTAAATGCAGCTCTTGCTGGGCGCGCGTCATGGCGACATAGAGCAGCCGCCGCTCGCTTTCTAGGCTACTGGGCGTGGTAAATTCACCTTCGGCTTCATAGGGATAATAATGCGCATTAAAACCTGGAATAATAACCACGGGCCACTCCAGCCCTTTACTTTTATGAATGGAAATCAGCTGCACCGCGTTGTGGCTATTTTGCTTTTGACGTTGCTGTTTTAATTTCTCAAAATTTCCTAACGCATCTTGGCATGACCATTGGCTCTCTTTAACGAAATGCGCAAAAGCCCGAATGGTGGAAATACGATCTTCAATTTGCTGCGCCGAAAAAGCACTGTCGGCAATACCATCAAACAAATGCGTGCTCTGAATGTAATCCTGCACCAGCTTAAATGCCGATGTTTTTCCTATTTCAGCCGCACGAATAATTTGCGCCCGCTCATGCAGGCTTTGCGCTTGCCAATCGCTGATTTCTTTTGGAATATTTTTAAGCAAAGCCTGAGCGTAATTTTCTTCAGCCAGCAGCATGGCTTTAGCAATTTGTTCAAGCAGCACCCGCTTAATTTTTGGGTAAGGCGTGGTCAGCAAGGTAAGCCAAGCCTCGTATTTTTCTTCCGTATTTTTACGCGCAAAAGAACCATCGGCCACGGCAAAAAGCGTGTAAAAAACATTCAGCTCAGCGCGCTCTAATACCGATTGCGAACTGTGCAAATTATAAGGAATGCCCGCTTGCAGCAACGCCAGCTCAAGCGGCGCACAAATCGCCCATAAGCGGTTAATAATGGCAATGTTTCGATACTCGTGCTGCGTCGCGGCTTGGGCAATCAGCTTTAAAACACAAGCTGTTTCATCTTGCACTTGGTGCAGCTGCACCTGCGTCGCACGCGTACTGGCATGAGATAAACAAAGCACGGGGTCGCGGCCTACATTATGCCCAATTAAATGATTGGCCACCAAAGATAGCGCATGACCATAACGAAAAGTGTGGGGCAGGGTGTAATGGCTCACCTGCCCCATTTTTTGCGTAAATTCTTTTAAAATAAATTCAGGTCGAGAGCCGCGAAATTCATAAATGGTTTGATCAGGGTCGCCAATGACCATCACCGCGCCGCGACCTGCGTGCAGCGTTTCTAATAAGTACTGCTGAATGGCGTTAATATCTTGGTATTCATCCACCAAAATCCACTGCATGTGCCCACCAAATTGCGCAGCCACCTGCGGATTTTGACGAAATACTTGAGCAATGTCGTACAGCATATCGGCGTAGCTGATGCGTCGCTGCGCTTTGCGCCATTGTTCAAACTCGTGAAACATAGCCACAAAAAATCGGCAATTGGGTGGTAAATCCATTTGCGCCAATACTTGCTCGGGCGTGTCTAGCCCCGCTTTCACCAAATCGACAAAACCCAGCGCAGGCTCCACCCATTTTTTGCGTTGGCTTAAAATATCTTGGCGCGTATCTTCATCGGCCAGCTGCTGCATAATGCGCCACAACACGCCTTCCATTTCGCCGTCGCTTAGAATTTTTTCTTGGTATGAAGGCAATATTTTTTGCGCAATTAAACGCTGATAAATACGCAGCGCCAAGGAATGAAAGGTGCGTATTTCAGGAAGAGGCTGATTGGGTAAAAGTCGCTGTAATTTTTGCTCAAAATCCACACGCGCACTGCGGTTATACATCAGTACCAGCATGCGTTTGGGCGGCACATTTTCTGCCAAGCGCGCGGCAATAAAATGCGTCAAAGTGGTGGTTTTGCCTGCCCCTGCTACGGCCACAACACGGGCATGCCCGTTTTGGTGGGCAATAATTTGTTGCTGTTGCGGGGTTAAAGACGACACAGGCACAACCTAGCTTTAGAAAAGAGGGCATTGTGCCAGTGTCTAAAGAAAAGCGCCAAGACTGGCGCTTTGGGCGAGAGCTTAAGTGCTTTTCTTAAGCTTTAGCTTGGGCTTGCGATCGAAGTCTTTGCGTTCAAAGTCCTTGCGGCCAAAGTCGCTTTTTTCACGCGGCTTGCGATCGACCTTACGCTCAACTTTGTGCTCTTGCTTGCCCTGATAGGGGCTAGCAGGACGCTTGTCACCGCCTGCTGCGGGTGCGCCTTGGAACACTTCGATATCCAAGGGGCGGCCACAGACGCGGGCTTTTTTCAGCTTGCTCATCAGATCAGCGGGCATGCCTTCGGGCAAATCCACCACAGCGTAGCTGTCGAGGATTTCGATATGACCAATGTATTCGCTTTCCAGATCCGCTTCGTTGGCAATCGCACCGACGAGGTTACCAGGGCGCAGGCCATCGTCGTAGCCGATACCGACCTTGTAACGCACCATGTCCACTTCAGGATGGCCTTTGAGGGCTTTGGCCTGTTTGTCGGGCGTGCCTTTGCTGCCACGAGCTGGGCGCTCATCGCGGTCACGGCCGGGGCGCTCGCTGCGCTCAAAACGCTCAGAGCGTTCGCCACGGTCGCGGCTGGGGCGCTCATCACGATCACGGCTGCGTTCGTTACGGTCACCGCGCTCACGGCGATCGCCACGTTCAGAACGCTCGCTGCGCTCATCGCGGTCGCGGCGTTCTTGCATGCGCGCATCTTGTGTTTCATCGAGGAACAAGGGCTTGTCGCCCTGCACCAACACCGCCAAGGCCGCCGCTACGTCTAGGGCATCAACGGGGTGTTCCGCCAAGACTTTTTCGATCATATCGCGGTACAGCGCGTTTTTGCTGCCGTTTAAGGCATCGACAATGCGGCTTTGGAAGCGCTCACGGCGTTTTTCATTCACCTGTTTGGCGGTCGGCAGCTGCATTTCTTCGATGCTTTGACGCGTGGCGTGCTCGATGTCGCGCAACATGCGTTTTTCACGACCACGAACAAAGACGATGGCATCGCCTGTACGCCCTGCGCGGCCAGTACGGCCAATGCGGTGCACGTAGGATTCGGTATCGGAAGGGATGTCGTAGTTGATCACATGGCTGATACGCTCAACGTCCAGGCCGCGCGCGGCCACGTCGGTGGCGACGATGATATCGAGCTGGCCGTTTTTGAGTTTTTCCACCGCTTTTTCACGCAGAGCCTGTGGAATATCGCCGTTTAACGGTGCGCATTTAAAGCCATTAGCCAGCATAAAGTCGGCCACTTCTTCGGTCGCTTGCTTGGTGCGCACAAAGACCATCATGGCATCGAAATCTTCGGTTTCGCAGATGCGCAGCATGGCGTCGTTTTTGTGCGAGCCACCCACAAACCAATAACGCTGTCGAATGTTGGCGTTGGTAGTGGTTTTGGCTTGGATTTTAACCTGCACAGGATCCTGCAAATGTTCTTCGGCGACACGCTGAATTTCTTTGGGCATGGTGGCCGAGAACAAGGCGGTTTGGCGCTCGCGCGGAGCTTGTTCCAAAATCCAGTTCACGTCGTCGATAAAGCCCATGCGCAGCATTTCGTCGGCTTCATCGAGCACCACGGCGCGGATGTCGCTTAGATCCAGTGAGCCACGACGCAAGTGATCCATCACACGACCAGGCGTGCCGACCACCCACTGTGGGCCTTGTTTGAGCTCACGCAGCTGCGGGCCGTAATCGGCGCCGCCGTAAATGGATACCACCTGCACCCCAGGAATGTACTTGCTGTAGGTTTTTACCGCTTCGGCGACCTGTTGTGCCAGCTCGCGTGTCGGCGCCAAGCACAGTACCTGTGGGCTGCGCAAATCGGCTTGGGTGCGCGTCAAAAGTGGCAAAGCGAACGCCGCTGTTTTGCCCGTACCCGTTTGGGCCGTACCCAATACATCGAGGCCGTCGAGCAAAGAGGGAATGGCTTGCGCTTGAATGGGAGAAGGTGCTTCGTAGCCCAGCTCCTCTAAAACACGAAGAATAGAGAAAGGCAGGCCAAGGCTGGCAAAACCAGCTGGAGTAGAGTCGGTCATATTTTTACTATGTGCGAGCGATGGGCATACCGTACATTGCACTCATTGCTCACACGGCGGGCCCGACTCGAGGGTAGCTTTAAAAGGGGGCGAACTATACAGGACTATTTACGCCCTGTCCTGTGTTATTTCGTAACAGGCTGTAACTGCGCTCTTTGTACATATTGGACATAACGTAGCCGTACAGGGCTAATTTGGCATCGTCACCAAGGTTGGTGAACTGTATACCTAGAATGGTTTCGTTATCTTCGCCCGACACCGAGCGCACCACGCCATGCAAAGACAGTAGGCGTTCTATATCACCGATGACCACTTGCGCACTTAAGCGTACTTCATCGTCTGCGGCTAACGGCAGCATTTTGCCCACCACCCGCGCACCGCCTAAGCTTAGGTCTTGAATACTGCCGCTGTAGTGTTTTTTCAGCCCTTCGCCGCAGTAAACGGCCGTTGGCAGTTTGACTTTGGCGCGCACCGTACTGCGCACTTCACCGAGCACCATTTGCTCGGGAATAGCGAGATGCAAATAAGAGTAAGGCGCACGCGAAATGTGTTTGATCTTGGTGCGAAAAGCACAGGCACAGCTTAGGTGCGGCACAAACAAGCGCACGGTAAGCTCGCTGTCCACTTTAAAGGAAATGGGTGCGCCGTTGGCAACGGGCGTGGTCACTATAATGCCCTGCCCCAGCCCCACGACGTTGTAGCCCACCAAGAGCGACTTGGCACGATCTTGGGTGTAGCCGTCAAAATCCAGCTGCACTCCGTGCCCGGGCAGTAAACGTAAGGTTTCAAAACGATCGTATTTTTCGTCCATGACGCGCCTCATCAAACTTTTGTAGAATGATAGACGATAAAATTACTGACGCTAAAGGTCTGAGCCTTGTTTGATAAAAATGACTTACTGGAACTTGCGCGCATGCGTATGCCCTTTGGCAAATACGAAGGCCGCGTTCTGATGGATATCCCTGAGGACTACTTGCTGTGGCTAAATAAAAAAGGCCTGCCCGCAGGGCGCTTGGGGCTGCTTTTAGGTTTGCTACTGGAAATTAAAATTAACGGTTTGGAAAACCTGCTCACGCCACTGCGCCAAGGCCAGGCGCTGCCCATTCACCCTGCACACCCGAATTTACAATGAAAACACTGGGCATTTTAGAAGCCGATACCCTCTACCCCGACTTGCTTGCGGAGTACCAATCCTACGGCAACATGCTTAGGCGTTTTTTGCAGGCGCACGGGCAAGAGTTTGAGGCCGTTTTTTACGATGTGCAAAAAGGCGAATTGCCTACGCCTTTTGCTTGCGATGCCTATTTGCTCACAGGCTCCAAGGCGGGGGTTTACGATGATTTGCCTTGGCTTGCGCCTTTGGCCAGCTGGATTACCCGCGCTTATGGCGATGGCGAAAAACTGATGGGCGTGTGCTTCGGCCATCAAATGATCGCGCACAGCCTAGGAGGCTTTGCCGCCAAAAGCCCCAAAGGCTGGGGTGTAGGACTGGCTACCGCGCAAATCAACAACGCGCCAAACTGGGCCAAGGCTGCCCCCAGCGAGCTGTGTTTAATTTACAGCCACCAAGATCAAGTCGAAATTTTACCGCCTAATGCGCAGCGTTTAGCGGGCAATGATTTTTGCCCCAACGCGGCGTTTTTTATTGCCAATCAAGTGCTCTGCGTGCAAGGCCATCCTGAGTTTGATGTCGCTTATACCGAGCGCTTACTGAAGCGGCGCGCCCAAACCATTGGTGAGGAACTGCTGAGCAAGCGCCTCGCCGAGCTACGCCCCACCCCCGATGCCAAGTGGATTGCGCAGTGGATGGGGAAGCTCATACAGCTTTAGGCTAAAGAAAACGCTGCACATAAGAGCAACTGGCGTGCAGCGTATAGCCTTGCGCCTTGGCCCAGGCCAAACCTTCCTTGACCAAAAGCTCCGCCAAGCCTTGTCCGCGCAGGGCAAAGGGCACATAGGTGTGGGTGAAGTTGATGTCCTTTCCTGTAACGAGGTAATCCAGCACGCATTCGTGCCCGTCTTTGAGCAGCACAAAACGGCTTTGCTCGGCTTGATGTTCGATCATGGCGCGCTCCTGTTGAGAAAAACCCTAGGCTAGCCGAAATGGCACGCAAACCAAAGCGGCAAAAGCCCTCAGGCTTTTCTAATAAAAAAGTTCGGGTTACTCTGCGCCCTTCTTTCTACAGAAACTAGCTATGTACAACTACCGCCTAGGGCTTGCCCTGCTTGTGGGGATTTATTTCTTTTCCCCAATCATGATGGACTGGTGGCACGATTCTCAAAGTGCGTGGTATCGCCCTTTTGCCATCTGGCTGGTGCTGATTGCCGTTTATGTGTGGCTAAATCATACGCGAGGCAACGATGAGCTTTAGTTTAAGCCAGCTGTTTTTTATCGTTTTAGGCTATTTGCTGTTTCTGTTCTCGGCCGCTTACGCCGTCGAGCGTGGCTGGGTTCCTAAAGCTTGGGCGCGCCACCCGCTGGTGTATGTGTTGTCCATGGGCGTGTACGCCAGCGCTTGGGCTTTTTACGGTTCGGTGCGTTTAGCTAATGAATACGGCTACGGTTTTTTGGCCTATTACCTCGGTATTTCTGGGGCTTTTGCGCTGTCGCCCATTTTGCTGCGCCCCATTTTGCACATTACGCGCATTTACCAGCTCAGCTCCTTGGCGGATTTGCTGGCCTTTCGCTACCGCAGCCGCTTGGCTGGGATTTTGGTCGCGTCCTTTACCCTAGTGGTGGTCGTGCCCATGCTGACGCTGCAAATCTCGGCCATTGCCGATACTTTGCACCTACTCAACGACCAATTACCCGTGAATACACTGGCCTTTGCTTACTGCGCCATGATGGTGCTCTTTGCCATTTTGTTTGGCGCGCGCCACGTTTCTCCGCGTGAAAAACACGAAGGTTTGGTCTTTGCCATTGCGCTGGAGTCCTTGGTTAAACTCATCGCCATTGGCATTTTGGCGGGCTTTATTTTATGGCAGGTGTTTGCCCCAATCGGCGGGCTAGAGGCTTGGCTGGCACAGGTGCATACCGAGCGCGCGCTGCAAAACATGACCCTGCAAGAAGGCCCGTGGCGCACGCTGCTGCTGGTGTTCTTTGCCGCAGCGGTGGTCATGCCGCATATGTTTCATATGACCTTTACCGAAAGCCTCAACAGCGATGCTTTAAAGCCCGCCAGCTGGGGTTTTCCGCTGTTTTTACTGCTGATGGCGATGGCCGTCCCCCCCATCCTGTGGGCAGGGATTTACCTAGGCGTCGATACTCTCCCTGAGTATTTTGCCTTAGGCATTGGCCTGAAACTGAACGAGCCTTGGCTGGCTATTATCACCTTTATTGGCGGCCTAGCCGCCGCATCTGGGGTGATCATTGTGATTACCCTTTCGACCGCCGCCATGTGCTTAAACCACTTGGTACTGCCTTTTTACAAGCCCAATGTGCAGCAGGATTTCTATCGCTGGCTATTGTGGATGCGCCGTATGCTGTTGGCGGGCATTTTGCTTTTGGCTTACAGCTTCTACATGGCTATGGGGCAGGAGCTGGATCTAAACCGCTTGGGTATTTTGGCCTTTGTTGCCGCCATGCAATTTTTACCTGGGGTGCTCGGGCTTTTGTACTGGCCGCGCTCCAATCGCAAAGGTTTTCTCTCGGGGTTAATCGTTGGTATAGCGGTGTGGCTGTACTCCATGCTGCTGCCGCTGTCGGCGTTGCGTTTAGGCATTGAGTTTCCCTTCCCCATCCCCGCCACCGACGAAAGCAACTGGCACTTAGCGGCGCTGGCGGCTTTTATCAGCAACCTGCTCATTTTTGTGGTGGTCAGCCTAAGCAGCAAGCAAAAAGCCTCGGAAGTAGCTGCCGCTCAAGCCTGCTCCATCGACAGTGTCTCGCGCCCAACGCGCCGCCCCTTGATTGCAGGCAACTCCAACGACGTCATTGTGTCACTGAGCAAGCCCTTGGGGCGCTATGTCGCCGAGCGCGAAGTGTACCAAGCGCTTGAAGACTTAAAACTGCCCTCATACGAAGACCGCCCCTATGCCCTGCGGCGGCTGCGCGCGCGCTTAGAGGCCAACCTCTCAGGCCTGATGGGGCCTACGGTGGCGCACGACATCATCAGCCGCTATTTGCCCTTTAAAGAAAACGCCGAACTAAGCGAAGACATTTACCAAGTCGAACAGCGCCTTGAGGGCTTTCACGATCGCCTGCGCGGCCTAGCGGGTGAGCTGGATAACCTGCGCCGCTATCATCGCCAAACCCTAGAACATTTGCCGATGGGCGTGTGCTCTTTAGCCGACGACGGCGAAGTCTTGCTATGGAACGAGGTGATGAGTGAGCTGACAGGCATCAAAGCCAGCGACATCACAGGCTCACACCTGACTTGGCTGCCCGCACCTTGGAGCAACCTATTGCAACAATTTGTGCTCAACCACGCCATGCACGAGTACAAAAAACGCGTGGATTTAGGCGCACAACCGCGCTGGTTTAACCTGCATAAATCCGTTATCAAAGCCAGTGGCGGCCAGCCAGGTGGCATTGTGCTCTTGATGGAAGACCAAACCGAAATTCAGCTCTTGGAAGATGAGCTGATGCACAGTGAACGCCTTGCCTCTATTGGCCGCTTGGCCGCAGGCGTGGCGCACGAAATCGGCAACCCCGTGACCGCCATCGACTGCCTCGCGCAGAACATGCGCTACGAAACCGACAACCCCGAAGTGCTGGAAATCGCCAAACAAATCCAAGAACAAACGCAGCGCATCACCCGCATCGTGCAATCTTTGATGAACTTCGCCCACGCGGGCAACCTCAGCACCGAACACGAATGCACGCAAATGGCCTACGTCGTCGATGAAGCCATGCAGCTGCTGCGTTTAAGTAAAAAAAGCCAAGATATCGAGTTTATCAATCAGTGCGACCGCAACCTCTATGTGCTCGGCGACGCCCAGCGTTTGGTGCAGGTCTTTGTCAACCTGCTCAGTAACGCCCGCGACGCCAGCCAAGCAGGGCAAAGCATCTGTGTGACCAGCGAAGCCGACAGCCAACAAGTCATTATTAAAGTCATCGACCAAGGCACAGGCATTCCACCCGAGGCCCTCGATCGCATCTTCGAGCCGTTTTTCACCACCAAAGAAGTGGGCAAAGGCACGGGGCTGGGCTTGTCCTTGGTGTACAACATCATCGAAGAGCATTACGGGCAAATCAGCTTCGTCAGCCCAGTCAACACAGCAGGCGGGACTTGTGTTAAAGTCAGCCTCCCTCGCTACCACCCGACAGAGCAAGAAGACAGCGCCCTATGAAGCATATTTTGGTCGTAGAAGATGAAGCCATCATTCGCCAATCCGTCCGCCGTTTACTGGAGCGCAACGGCTTTCAAATCACCGACGTCGGCACGCTAGACGCCGCACGCGCGCTGGACTTAAAAGCCTTTGACCTCATCATCAGCGACCTGCGCCTGCCAGGTGGCCAAGGCACCGAGCTGGTCGAACAAGCCGCTGGCACACCCGTACTGATTATGACCAGCTACGCCAGCCTGCGCTCGGCGGTGGACGCCATGAAAATGGGCGCGGTGGACTACATCGCCAAACCCTTCGACCACGACGAAATGGTGCAAGCGGTTAAACGCATACTGGCCGAGTCCGACCTCAATAAAACCCAAGCCAAGCCTGTGGTCGCCGCCAAAATGCAAGAAAGCTACCCGCAACACGGCATCATCGGCAGCAGCGAACCCATGCTGCTGCTCTTTAAGAAAATCAGCAAAGTCGCCCCCACCGACGCCACGGTGTTAATTCTGGGTGAATCGGGCACGGGGAAAGAATTGATCGCCCGCGCCCTGCACCAACAAAGCACGCGCAAAGACGCTCCTATGGTCTCGGTCAACTGCGCCGCCATTCCCGACACCCTGATCGAATCCGAGCTGTTTGGCCATGAAAAAGGCGCATTCACAGGCGCCAACGCCACGCGCCAAGGCTTGGTCGAAGCCGCAGACGGCGGCACACTCTTTTTAGATGAAATCGGCGAGCTGCCGATGGAAGCCCAAGCACGCCTACTGCGCGTGCTGCAAGAAGGTGAAATTCGCAAAGTAGGCTCGGTGCAAAGCAAAAAAGTGAACGTGCGCCTCGTTGCCGCCACGCACCGCAATCTCAAAGACATGGCCGCGCGCGGCATCTTCCGAGAAGACCTCTACGACCGCCTCAACGTGGTCGAGTTGCGCATCCCTGCCCTGCGTGAGCGCGGCGATGACGTGCTGGAAATCGCCAACGCCATGCTCAAGCGCGCCTGCGAAAAAATGCAGCAAGCGCCCAAACACTTCAACGCCCAAACCCTGCACGCCATTCGCGCCTACAACTGGCCCGGCAACGTGCGCGAGCTGGAAAACGCCGTCGAGCGCGCCGTGATTTTGGCCGATGAGGATGAAATCGACGCCAGCCAGCTGGGCATCGAACCCGACAACTCGCCCGACCGCTACCTAAGCGCCAGCATGAGAGCCAATTTGGTCGAAACCCCCGTCGCGCCAGCGACCCCAGTCGAAACCTCCGCCTCTCAGGGCGATTTGTCTTTGGATGACTACTTTGTGCACTTTGTACTGGAAAACGAACAGAGCATGACCGAGACCGACCTCGCGCGTAAGCTCGGCATCTCGCGCAAAAGCCTGTGGGAGCGCCGCCAGCGCTTAGGCATCCCAAAACGCAAAAGGTAACAGCCCTACTGTTACCTTCCCGCCACCAAAAGTAACACTTTTCCCACGCTTTTCGCTCTCTTTACAAAACCAAGATCTTAACTCATTGATTTCTCAGGATTTTTGTTAATTTAAAAACTTGGCACGCTATTGGCTATATCTATGTCATAACAATAAGAACAACACACTGGTAACAATAAAAATAAATAACCCAGTGTGGCAGGTCAAAAAATAACAATAAAAAATCGGCCTAGAGTACATAACAACAATAACAAGCCCCTGCTCACTGACAAAAGCTTGCTTAACACTCTTACAAAGAAAGTTAAGCAAGCTTTTTTCTTTTATGCTTTTTAAAATCCTACGTCCCACGCCCAGTGTTACCAAAGGCTCCACAAGTAACACTTTTGTACCAGTCAAAAAGCTGACCCAATCTAAATATATTGTATAGATGATTGATTTTAAAAGGGTTTTAAAAGATGGCACGGCATCTGCATTAAGTTAATCATCTGGTACGAACGCACAATAAAAATAACAAAGTTCCAACCCAGACAGCCAAGCAAATAAAAATAACAAATTGGCTGAGGACAGGTTCCAACAATAACAACAACCGCCTGTTCCTGGATCTACTGCCAGTACGCTTTCTGACGACAGCACAATAAGAATAATAATTGTCGCAAGGGCTACTGGCAGTGGGTTCTAAGGAATTAAAAACAACACAGCATGCTCGCAACATCAAAGCCGCCCGCGCGGCTTTTTGTTTTTCTGGCGTTTATTTATTAGCCTCTTGCCGTTACACTGCGCAGCAAACAACCCCAAACCGTAGACCACCTTGATTAAATCCATTCCGCAAAAAATTCGTGGCTTATTTAATAAAAGCAAAAAAGCCAAAGTGGAGCTGGCCGTTATTCCCCGCGCCGAGCATTCCATCAGCCGCTCAAGCATCAGCGAACCCGCTCTCAAAACCCTGTACCGTTTGCACAACGCAGGCTATCAGGCCTATTTGGTCGGCGGCGGCGTACGCGACACCTTGCTTGGCTTAAACCCCAAAGATTTCGACGTCGCCACCAATGCCACCCCCGAACAAGTGGTTAAAGTCTTTCGCAACGCGCGCTTGATTGGCCGCCGTTTCAAGCTGGTGCATGTGGTTTATGGCCGCGAAATTATCGAAGTCGCCACCTTTCGTGCGCCGCACTCTGAAGAGCATTCCAACAAAACCGCTGCCACGGGCGAACAAGGCATGATTTTGCGCGACAACGTCTACGGCAACAAAGACGAAGACGCCATGCGCCGCGATTTCACCATCAATGCGCTCTACTACGACATTTCCGACTTTAGCCTGCACGCCTACGCAGGCGGTTATGAAGACCTACAAAAGCATCAAATCCGTTTAATTGGCGACCCCGAAACCCGCTACCGCGAAGATCCTGTGCGCATGCTGCGGGCGCTGCGCTTTGTCGCCAAGCTGGATTTCAAACTGGAAAAAAACACAGGCGCAGCCATTCCAACCCTGGCGCCCTTGCTGCAACAAATCCCTGCGGCGCGCCTGTTTGAAGAAGTACTCAAGCTCTTTCTGTACGGCAAAGCCCTGCCGACCTTAAAGCTGCTGCGCGAATATAGGCTGTTCGCCGAGCTGTTCCCGCAAGCAGAACGCAGCATAGCCACCGACCCCATTGCCTTGTGCATGGCAGAAAACACCATGGCCAACACCGATGCGCGCATCAATTCGGGTAAATCGGTCACGCCTTATTTCTTTTTGGCGTCCTTGCTTTGGCCTGCACTGGTGCGCGAGCAACAAATGCTGATCGAACAGGGCATGGCGCCCAATTTGGCACTGCAAAAAGCCGCCGACAAAGCACTCAACGCGCAAATTAAAACCGTGGCCATCCCCAAGCGTTTCACCATTCCCATGCGTGAAATTTGGGAAATGCAGCCACGCCTAGCCAAGCTTAAAAGCAAAAAAGTGCTGGAGCTGCTGGCGCACCCGCGCTTTCGTGCGGCCTACGACTTTCTGCTGCTGCGCGCACAATCGGGCGAAGCCGTCCACGACCTCGCCAAGTTTTGGACCAAGCTACAAGAAAAACACCCAGAACTGGTGGCCAGCCGCTCTTTCCGCGAAGAATTTGCCGAAGACGACGAGCACGAGCCGAGCGACGAACCGAAAAAACCGCGCCGCCGCGCCCCGCGCAAACGCCCGCCGCAGAGCCACTAAATGCCGATTTGCTACATCGGCCTAGGCGCCAACCTGAACAATCCTAAAGAGCAGCTGCACCTTGCCCTGCAAGCCTTGGCGCAGCTGCCGCACAGCCAGCTGCGGCGCACCTCCAGTTTTTACGCCAGCCACCCGCAAGGTCCACAAGACCAGCCCGATTACGTCAACGCCGTGGCCGAACTGGAAACCTCGCTGCCGCCTTTGGCTTTACTCGATGCCCTGCAACAACAAGAGCGCGACCAAGGCCGCATCAAACTGCGCCACTGGGGCGAG
>JAYRHO010000266.1:0-1605 GCA_041907245.1 Saccharospirillaceae bacterium | reverse complement strand
CTACGCCCACCAAGGTGGCTCCAACCCGCCTGTGCTGGTGGTGCATGGCAACTTGGTGAACGAGCTGCCCGATGACTACAAACGCTATTTGGCCAACACCTTCCGCCGCGTGCTCGATATTCAGGGCACGCCCATTCGTATGGAGTTCCGCCAAGGCGATAACCCCTTCCGCGAAAAAGAGAAAGAAATTCGCCACAGCAGCAAAAGACGCGCCGATGCAGTAGAACGCACCGCCAACAAGCGTGCCATTAAGCTCGAAAAAGCGCGTAAACAACTGCGTAAGAGCTACCAAAAGCCGAAGTAGCCACCAACTTGGCAAACTTCTTGCAGTCTCCAGACAAAGGAGACTGCCATGCTATCTACGCCCCCTCAATCTGCTCAGGTTTTCAACGACCTTAACGGCCTTCAAGGCATCCGCACCCTTGGCAAACAAGACAAGGCGGCGGCGCTTATGGAAGTGTCCAAACAGTTTGAATCTCTGTTCGTCAACATGATGATGAAGTCCATGCGCGACGCCAACGCCGTCTTTGAAGAAGACTCGCTGCTTGGCTCGCCCGAAACGGATTTCTACAAACAAATGTACGACGACCAGATGGCACTGGAGCTGACCAAAGGCCAGGGGCTGGGCTTGGCGGCGGTGATCTATCGGCAGCTTCAGCAAAATTACGGCAAACAAAAAGACCATGCGGACATTGACCAAAGCCAGCTTTATGGCCGCAAACCCGCACTGAAAGCCTTTCCCGAGCGCCTAGAGCGCGCCATCAAAGAAGTGGAGCACGAGCGCCAGATTCAGCCTTTGGCCAAGCCTATAGCGCCCACCGCTGCGCTCACAACAGCACCCACAACCGCCCCCACAACGGCACCCGCCCAGGTTGAAAAAACCTCCGTCGCACCTGCACAAGGCGTAGGCAGCAAGGGGCAACAATTTGCCAGCGCCAGTGATTTCGTTGCCGCCCTTTACCCTCATGCCGAAAAAATTGGCGCGCAGCTTGGCGTAGACCCCAAGGCCATCGTGGCGCAAGCGGCGCTGGAAACAGGCTGGGGGCGCTATGTCATCAGCGACAGCCAAGGCCGCAGCAGCTACAACTTCTTTGGCATCAAAGCCGATGAGCGCTGGGCTGGCAGCCGTGTCGAAGTGCCCACACAAGAGTTTCGCGGTGGCGCGATGCTAAAAGAAAACGCCCGCTTTCGCTCCTATGCAAGCCTTGAAGAAGGCTTGCGTGATTACGCCACCTTCTTACAACAAAACTCACGCTACGAAGGTGCCTTGCAGCAAAACCTCGGCGGTGAACACTATGGCCACGCACTGCAACAAGCAGGCTACGCCACCGACCCTGAATACGGCAGCAAAATAGGGCGCATCAGCCGCTCGGATACCTTGCAACAAGCCTTGAACACGCTGGATGCAGCGGTGAAGGAGATCTAACATGGCCGACATTTTACAAATAGGCATCACCGGG
Organism: Saccharospirillaceae bacterium; assembly: GCA_041907245.1. Lineage (GTDB taxonomy): Bacteria > Pseudomonadota > Gammaproteobacteria > Pseudomonadales > Oceanobacteraceae > Venatoribacter. The sequence continues at coordinate 145 of JAYRHO010000266.1, read as the reverse complement.
CTGCGCTCCAGCCAAACCGCGCTGACGGTCACAGGCCACAACATCACCAACGCCAACACCGAAGGCTACAGCCGCCAAGTGATCAACCAAACCACCAATATGCCGCAAGCCAAAGAGGGCAATTGGATTGGCGCAGGCTCAGTCG
>JAYRHO010000265.1:0-2844 GCA_041907245.1 Saccharospirillaceae bacterium | reverse complement strand
CTTCTGCTGCGCCAACTGCAAGCAACAAAGGCAGTTCTGGCATAGTCAGCGAACTTTCCGCACGCGTTGAACAGCTCCAGCAAGAAGTGGAAATGCTACGCGGTCGCGTTGAAGAACAAGACAACAGTCTCAAGCGCTTACAAGAAGAAAGCCAAACCCGTTATCTGGATCTGGATCGCCGTCTTGCTGCTTTAGTGAAAACCCCAAGCTCCGCTACTGCGGACAACAGCGCCAGCCTAGGCGAAAGCGCGGATGCGCTGTATCAGCGTGCCATGAGTTTTATACGAGATAAAAAATACCCCGAAGCCAGCGATGCCTTCGAGCGTTTTATAACCAGTTATCCCAAAGACCCCTTAATCAGCAATGCGCTGTATTGGTCTGGCGAAGTGTGGCTGGTGCGTGGCGAGCTGGATCGCGCCTTGGCGCAGTTCAAGCGCGTGGTTAAAGAGTTCCCGAACTCAGAAAAGGCCGCAGACGCCACCTACAAAGTGGGTGTGACGCTGCATCGTCAAGACAAAACCGCCGAGGCCAAGGTTTGGCTGAAGAAGGTGATAGTCAATTACCAAGGCAAGGCTGACAGCACGGTACGCCTAGCAAAAGCCTACCTCGAAAAAATCTAAAAAAGGGCGGCAACGCCTTTTTTTGTGCCTGTTTTTTGCCTAAAAACAACAGCTTGCGGCCAAGCTCAAAGCGCAAAAAACACTCTAACCTCCTGATAAATGAAAGTTTTTTAAAAAATTTCTTGCGCATCAAAAAAAAAGCAGTATTATACGCGCCACTTCTCGGGTCGTTAGCTCAGTCGGTAGAGCAGTTGGCTTTTAACCAATTGGTCGCAGGTTCGAATCCTGCACGACCCACCAAATTTAAAAACCCAGCCTTGGCTGTTTTTTTTTATGCTCGCGTTTTAGCGAAGCAAAATAGGGTAATCACCCACGTCACCCTATCATCAACCATTGTGTATTTTCGTTGCATAAAAATTTGAGCAAATATTTAAATAAATTAGAGCAAATGCTTTATTAAGATAAGAATATTTTGTAGTATGGTTCCATGTTCTTTTTAATATAAAAAATAATTAAAAAATTAATTTTTATCGTTATTAAAATCTAATGCTTTATACCTAGAAAATTAGGTATTTATTTTTTCTACCTATATTTATTCTTAAAAAACAACAAAAGCCTCTTTAAATTTATTTACATAGGAATATGATTGGCCTCCCAATTAGATCAAGAGACTTAAGGAGCCAAGTCATGCAAGAAAACATTCTCAACGCTTTCACTGAACAAGCTAAATCTTTCTACACGCCCATCAACAAATTCAACAGTCTGTTTGTCGAGAACGTAGAAAAAATTACCGAGCTGCAATTAAATGCCATCAAATCTTACGCAGAAATGGGCATTGGCCAGCTGAAAAAAGCTGCTGAAATTAAAGATGCCGACACCGTGCGCGCTTTCACTACCGCACAAGTCGAAGCTGCCAGCGCTTTGAATAAAAAAGTAATGGACGATGCCAAAGCATTCTCGGAATTGGCTATTGAGTTCAAAAACCAAGTTGAAGCCATTGTCGAAGATGCGCGCAACACGGCGACCACTCAAGCCAAACCTGCTGCTAAAAAACCTGCGCAAGCCGTTTAATTAGCCGTGGTAGAAAAAGGCCACGCAGTGGCCTTTTTTATTTACCCAATAAAAACCTATAAAAATTCTCCCGTCTTAAACGATGCAGGTACGTTATGACCTATTCCATGGAAAACATAGAAACAGCTGTAAACGATTATTTCTCTGTTGCAGGAAAATTTGCAGAACAATACAGCAAGATCTTTCAAAAGAATTTTACACCCGTGACGTCCGAAGAAGATCCATCGGCTTCGGTCTTGACCGATTTTAGCCAAGCCTTTCGTGAGTTTGGCGAAGAGTTACTGAAAAACCCCGCACAAGTTCCTTTAATGCAAATGGAATATCTAAAAAAACAACAAGAGATATTTCAAAGCGTGGTGCTGCGCATGCTGGGCAAAGAGCCTGCGCCCGTTATGGTTCCTGAAAAAGGCGATCGCCGCTTTAATGATGAAGAGTGGAGCACCAACCCTGTATTTGATTATTTAAAACAGCTTTATTTATTGCAAAGCCAAACCCTGCTGTCATTGGTGGATAAAACCGACGGTGTGAGTGAGCACAGCAAAAAGAAAGTCGAATACTTTGTACGTCAATTTGTTAATGCACTGTCGCCTTCTAACTTTGCCAGCTTAAACCCTGAGGTCATTCGTAAAACCTTAGAGACGGGCGGCACCAATTTGGTTAATGGTTTTGCTCAGCTGCAAAAAGACATGGAAGAAAGTGTGCGCGGTGCGCTCAATATCGCCATGACCGACACCAGCGCATTTCAAGTAGGCCGCAATCTCGCTACCACGCCTGGTAAAGTCGTCTATCAAAATGATCTGATTCAGCTGATTCAATACACGCCCACTACCAAAGAAACCTTTAAGCGTCCGCTGTTAATTATTCCGCCTTTCATTAACAAGTATTACATCTTGGACATGCGCGAAAATAATTCCTTTATTCGCTGGCTGGTCGAGCAAGGCCATACGGTATTTTGTATTTCTTGGGTAAACCCAGGCCCATCCATGCGCAATATCGGTTTTGAAGATTACATGCAGCAAGGCCCGCTGGATGCCATAGCTGCAATTGAAAAAGCCACGGGTGAAAAAGAAGTCAATGCCATTGGTTATTGCTTGGGCGGAACTTTGCTGGCGGCAACCTTGGCCTATTTGAAAAAGAAAAATCAAGAGCCTATTAAAGCAGCGACCTTTATGGCAACGCTGACGGATTTTTCTCAGCCTGGTGAAATTGGTGT
>JAYRHO010000264.1:0-4477 GCA_041907245.1 Saccharospirillaceae bacterium | reverse complement strand
TCGCGCCCGGTGGCAGTGGAGCGAATCCCTTCGACTGCCGACAGGTAGACGGGCGGGAAGTAGCGCGAGAAGAAGTTGATCTGCGGCTCGGTGAGGATTTTGCCGAGCAGTGGAAATTTCCGCGAGACATCCCCAAGACGTGCCAAGAGCGCAAATACGCCATTGGCGGGGCAAAGATAACGACACCAAACGCGCACGCCACGACCATAGAGAAAGCCAATCACCAAGGCAGCAATGCTGGAGCCGCCTAAAATCAGCAACACGGGTTTGGGGTATTCGTAAATGCTGGTGAGCTGGCCGACCAAAGTAGTCAATGAAAAAGACACAAAGGGCCAACCGCCCCAGCGCAGCCAGCGCGGAATACGCAGCTCAAGGCCATGACGGCTGGCAAACTCCGACACCGCGCCCTCTGGGCAAAAGACCCCACACCACACCCGCCCCATTAGCATCATGGAGACCATGACAAAGGGCCACCAAATGCCCCAAAAGGCGAATTGGGCAAAGCGGGTGAGGTTGTTCCAAAAATGCACGTCTTCGGCGGGCAAAGGCATCAGGGCGGGTGCAATCACCAAAAACGCATAAACCGCCACCACCATCCACTGCGTTGCGAGGATGACAGAGCGGTATTTAGCCATGCCATCGCCGAGTTTTTTTAGCCAAGGCTCGCGGGGGACTAGGATATTTTTCAGCGGAATCTGCGCGCTGCTCTGGGGTTCGGGCATGTTTTACTCCGCCTTAATTACACCATTGGCGGTATCCATATGAAATTCGCCAAAAAACGGGTACTCGCCTGCTTTAAGCGGCGCAATCATCACCTTGCGCGTGACGCCTTCAGCCAAAATCAACTCTTTGCGCAGCGGAATACTTTCAAATTCCTCAGGGCCTGGGCCTTCGTTGGTGACCACCAAACGAAGGCGTTTTTTCGCAGGAACGGTAATAACCTCAGGGTAAAAGCGCCCGGCCTTGATCACCAGCTTGCGCTCGACCACGTCCTCGGCCTGCACTTGCACCGCGCCTAGGCTGACAAGCCCGAAAACCAGTGTTAATAAAAAATGTGCTTTCACTGTCACTCTCTTAACGCCAAAAAAGCGCCTAAGCCAAACGGCCTAAGCGCCTTGCGTTTTAGTAGTTGATCTGTGTTCTAAGGCCAACAACCGTGCTGTCTTCGCCGCTGTTGCCACCCAACTGATTGGCGTATTGCACAGAGGGCGTCAGCGTCACTTGGCTATTGACAAAGTAGCGGTAAAACAGCTCGGCCACTTGTTCACTGCCTCGGGCGCTATAGCTGACATCGACCACGCCGTCGTCATCGAGGTCGAGGTTCACCACGCCTTTGAAATCGTCCGACACTTGCAGCACGCCAAAGGCCAGTCCCAAAGCATCGGCACCGCGATTCCAGTAGCTACCACCGAACTCCACGCCCAGTGTTGCGGTTCTATCAAAGCGTACCTTGCCTTCAAGCTGCTGACCTAAGCGCGCAAAGATGCGGGTGTAATCGTGCACCTGCTGATCCAGCGACAACCCGACACCGATATGGCGCGCCTTACTGCCATCGACGTTTTCGCCACGCTCGTTATTCCAAGCGTAGAGGCGATAACGCCCTACCATACCTTGCAGCAAACGCTGCTCGGTTTCGGCCTGCACCATTAGCATGGGTGCATCCAAGGAGTCGCTAAAACTTGCGCCCTTGCCCGCACCAAAGACGCCCACAGACAGCGCATAAGACTCAGGCGCTGCACGCTCATTGATGTAGGCCAAGCGCAGCCCTGGGGTGAAACCAAAGTCATCCACACCAATATCGCCGCCCACATCCAAAAGTGGGTTGTGAACTAGGGCTTGATTCATAAATGAGGCGGTTTCGTCGTCGGACACGGCATTGCCATCAAAGAAGGCAAAGGGGTCAATTTTGCCGACGTTCAGCTCCACACGCTCACGCGACAAGCCAGGGTTGCCACCGATGGGCAAGGGCAATTTCAAACCGTACCAAGCCTGCCCCAACAGCACGGTCGAGTCGGAGGCATCGGTGCCTGGGCGCTGAAAGGTGGTGGCGTTGGTCGAGCTAAAAGCCGTATCAGGCGCACCTATACCCTCGCCCTGACCAATACGAAACTGGCCATAAAGCTCGGACTCGGTGCTGTTGCCCAAGGTATTCATCGGCACACTGATTTCAACATCGGCGCGGTAGTTCAGCTGGCCGCTTTGCTTGGTTGCACCACTGACCACATCCTGAGCCACCATAGTGAGGCCTGCGCCTACCGCTACACCTTCTAGGCTGTCGCCCAAGAGCGCGGCTTTTTTCTGACGATTGGCCTGAGACTCCACCGCCTTCAACCGCGCCGCCATTTCGGGTTCCATCGCCGAAATATAAGGCTCATCCAGCGCCTCGCTCAGCTCTTGCTGCTGGGCTTCCAGCTGCTGCAAACGCGCATTTAAGGTTTTAACCTGTTCCTCAAGGCTGGCACTCTCCGCCGCCCAAGCTTGCCCAGTTACCGCCAAGCCAAGGCTTGCCAGCACGGCATACAGACTGGCTTTCATCCTAGTAGCCCCCTTTCTTACCTATGCCTGAATAGATGAAATCCCATTCCAAAGAGAAAGGCTTAAACCAAGGACGTACGCCCGTTAAGCGGTCGGTATGGCGGCCAAAATGCGCACCACCTTGGTGTTCGCTAGCAGGGTAAATGGTGTATTTCACATGGTATTTGCCAGGGCCAAAGAGCTTGACGTTATCGCCGTAGTGCGGGCCGTCGCTGGCAACCATCGGCATAAAGTCGCCTGAAACTTTTTCGTTGCTGCCTTGCTTAGTGACTTCGTAGCTGACTTTCAAATAAGGAATCCAGTCGCCTTCGGCAAAACCATTGGGGTTGATATCCAGCGCGCGGATATCGGCCTCCATATGCACATCGCTTTCTTCCACGGGCTTCATCATGCCCTCAGGCTCCATACGAATGGGCTGCAAGTACACCGCGACAATTTCCATACCGTTGCGCTGTTCTGGGGTGCCGATGGGGTATTCCAAGGCTTGAGCGCCGAAAGATAAAGCGAGAGAAAAAGTGGCCAGCGCGGGCAAAGCAAAGCGCATAATGAACTCCTGTTAGTAAGTGAAAGACGAATGACAAGAATTATCATTAATGATAAAAGCTCAGGCCTTTTTCTGACAATACTACCCAGTGAGTACAAAATGGCTTTTCTTAAAAAAATTTACCCTTGTATAAAAAACCGCCACCTTTAAAACTTCGACGGCACTAGGCGCACTGCTGCCTTTCTGCGACACTGCATAGTCGTTTTTTAGGAATAGGCCATGCAAATTCAATTTATCGGTGCCGCAGGCACAGTAACGGGATCCAAGTATTTAGTCCGCTACGACCGCTACCAGATTTTGGTCGACTGCGGCTTATTTCAAGGCGTGAGCGAGCTTAAGCAGCGCAACTGGGATGCCCTGCCCTTTGACGCCAGCCAAATTGATGCGGTATTGCTCACCCACGCCCACATCGACCACTCAGGCTTTTTACCCGCCTTAATGAAACGCGGTTTTCGTGGTCCGATTTACACCAGCAAGCTCACCCAGCATTTATGCAAAGTGCTGTTGCCCGATGCGGGTTTTTTACAAGAAGAAGACGCGCGCTACGCCAATAAAAAGAAATACTCCAAGCACGACCCCGCCGAGCCTTTGTATACCGAAGACGATGCCCGCGAGGTCTTAAAGCAATTTAAAAATGTGCGCGAAGAAGAAACCTTGGAATTGCCAGGCGGTTTAACGGCGGTGTTTACGCCCGTCGGCCATATTTTGGGCGCTTGCGCCATTCGTCTTGAATACCAAGGCAAAAGCGTGACTTTCTCAGGCGACGTCGGGCGCTGCAACGACGCCATTATGTTCCCGCCCAAAGCCCTAAAGGCCACGGATTATCTAATCGTGGAATCCACTTACGGTGACCGCTTACACCCAGAAATCGACGCCGAAAAAACGCTCGCGGATATCATCAATCGCACCATCAAGCGCGGCGGTATCGTACTGATACCCGCTTTTGCTGTTGGCCGCGCTCAGCTGATTTTGTATTACTTATCGCGTTTGATCGAAAAAAAGCAGATTCCTTCAGTGCCTATTTTTTTAAACAGCCCCATGGCCATACGCGCCACGCAAATTTTTATGGATGCGCACCAGCAACATAAGCTCAACCAAGACGACTGCGAGCTTATGGATGAAGTGACGACTTACGTTAAAACCACCGAAGAATCCATGGCGCTGACCGCACGCAAAGAGCCCTGTTTGATTATTTCCGCCAGCGGCATGGCCAGCGGTGGCCGCGTGCTGCACCATTTAAAAGCCTTGGTCAGCAACCCGCGCAATTGCATTTTATTTATGGGCTTTCAAGCCCCAGGCACGCGCGGTTTTAGCCTAGTGAATGGTGCGGAAAAACTGCGCGTTCACGGCGAAGAAAAACCGGTGCTGGCCGAAGTGATTAATTTGGATTCGCTCTCC